>CAKZKZ010000590.1 GCA_937124495.1 uncultured Dokdonia sp.
CTGAAAATGTTATTTCTATAAACGCGACAGCTCCTATCACGTCTCTAAAAATCATCAATATGTTAGGGCAAATAGTGCTAGAAAATAATACCGTAGATAATCAACAAACTATCGATATATCAAAGCTTACTAAAGGAATTTATTTCTTACAAGCTACAAATGAACCAGGAAATCAAAAGACTGTTCGTTTTGTGAAAAAATAAATACAAAACGACTATATTTTAAAAAGAGCCTTTATCACAAGGCTCTTTTTTATTTAAAACACAAGATGAAACATAATAGTCATCTAATTATTAATTGATTATATATATTTTTTTTAAATTTAGACTTACTAATACTCAATATATCAATCATGAAAAAAAAAATACTTTTAATAACAGGTTTACTATTTTTCATCCATAGTTTCGGGCAAGCACCAGAATCACCATCCCTTTCTGAGCTTTTAGAGCGCTATCAAGCTATCCCTGCTAATGGAAATAGCCTGTCTCATTATTTTACGACTAGTGAAGTTGCGATCCTTCAAGATCATTTTAGTACTACTGCCAATAACGATTCGTCAGATAACAGAGGGAGTGATGCTTCTATTATTTTTGGATACAGCTTTGGTGATGATGGGTTTATTTCATTTGGAATTGAAACTCCTGAAGTTCTAACTGTTTTGGGAGATAACTCAAATACTGCAGATTTTGAAGCTGCGGGAGATATCGATCCACAAGATTTGAATACCGCCTATATATTAACACTAGGGCAAGGCGAATTTTATAGCCTAGATATTACCACAGGTACGTATACACTTCTTGGTACTATTGCACCTCCTGCTGGTGAAAATTGGAATGGTCTTGATTTTGATCCCGATACAACAGATTTATATGCGATTTCATCAAACTTTGCAGATACTTCTACATTATCTATCATAGATATCGATGCATTAACAGCAACACCAGTAGGGACTACAGGAACTGCAGGTATGATCGCTATTGCCATAGATGATAGTCGTAATATGTATGGCCATGATGTCATTACTGATAGTTTTTATGCTATTGATATCAATACTGGAGTAGCTACACTTTTAGCTCCCTTAAGTTTTGATGCCAACTTTGGTCAGGATTTAGAATGGGATAAGCCTTCGCAGACATTATATATGACAGCATATAATAATAGTCTTGCAGCTGGAGAATTTAGATCTGTAAATACGGATACTGGAGAAACTACATTTTTATCAAATCTAGGACCTTCAGGATCACAAGTACCTTGGGCAAGTATACGTAATACAACACTTAGTCTAGACGATGTTAGCATCGCATCACTTTCTGTTTTCCCTAATCCTGCTGAAAATGTTATTTCTATAAACGCGACAGCTCCTATCACGTCTCTAAAAATCATCAATATGTTAGGGCAAATAGTGTTAGAAAACAATACCGTAGATAATCAACAAACTATCGATATATCAAAACTTACAAAAGGAATTTATTTCTTACAAGCAATTCAAGATTCGAACGAACAAAAAACGATTCGTTTTGTAAAAAAATAAATACCACACTATCTTTTTAAATATAAAGGGCCTTTTCTAAAGGCTCTTTATATTTTATATACGTGAATAATTTTTAGTCCTCTTTGGTATATAAAAAAATAGTATCTTACCTGCTTAATTTTATCAAACCTCTTTGAATACACAACCATTTAATGTTATTGGAATTGGCGCTGGATTTTCGCCAAACCTTAAAGCGAATGTATATGAAGCAGCGCGTTTGTGTGTATTCTTTAATGCAAAATTAATCCTCATTCACGTAGGAGATTCAACAACAGAAAAACAAGATACACTTATAGAAATAGTCACGCCATTTGTTAAAGATGGATTGGTCTATGAGTTTGTTTTTAAAGCTGGTGACCCTGTAGACGTCATTCTGAATGCTACACAAGAAAAAGCAATTGATTTACTGGTGTTGGGAGCTGCACAGCGAGAAAACTTTTTTAAATATTATATAGGTTCTATTGCTCGTAAAATTACTAGAAAAGCAAAATGCTCAATTTTATTATTAATAAAACCATCTGTAAACCGTATACAATGCCAACATATTGTTGTAAACGGGCTTGAAGATGCGAGAACATTGCAAACACTAGATGCGGCTTTTTATGTTTCAAAAAAACTACATGCGTCGCGTATTACAATTGTTGAAGAGATTAGACAACAAGAAGTGGCGGTAAACGTAGAGGATGATAAATCACTTCGAGAATCTAAAATAAAAAAAGAAAAAATAAGTAGGCGTGAAGATTTTAGGGTACAACAAATGATCTCCGAAGTTCCTGATGCGTATAAAAAAGATATAACCATAAAAACACAAGCTATTTTTGGAAAACGAGGATACAGTATAGGCCATTATGCCGAAGTCGTAGGTGCTGATTTATTAGTGATGAACGCACCATCAAAAATGAGTTTTTGGGATCGTCTTTTCCCACATGACATTGAGCATATATTAACCGAATTACCAACAGACGTTTTAATTATTCAGTGAGTCCAAAAGAAAATAAAATAGCATCCTTTTTTAAAACACTTCCTAAAAATATATTTTCAGGATTTGTTGTAAGTCTTATTGCCTTGCCGCTAGGATTAGGATTAGCAATGGCTAGTGAAGCTCCACCTATTGCGGGAATTATTACTGCCGTTGTTGGTGGTATTATGGTTTCTATATTAGGAGGAAGTCACGTAACGATTACTGGCCCCGGTAACGGACTTGTAGGAGGATTGTTGATTGCGATGACAGTATTAGGACCTTTTGGCGCCTATGCCGCTATTATAACCTCTGGTATTGTTTTATTAGTCCTTGGGTTTTTACGTTTAGGAAAACTAGCCGACTTCTTCCCTTCTTCTGCCATACAAGGAATGCTCGCTGCCATAGGTTTGATCATTTTAGGAAAGCAATTTCATATCATGCTAGGGAATCAGATAAAAAGAGAAGGTAACATAGACTATCTTTTAGAGATCCCTTCCACGATAAAAGGTGCTTTTCTATATGACAACACTGGATTTACCTATGCTGCTATTGCAGGAGTCATCAGCTTAGCGATTATGGTATTTTATTCCAAAATAAGGAATAAATACCTTCAACTAATCCCCGCTCCTATGTGGATTGTGTTACTTTCTATAGGATTTAGTTATTATTATGAGCTTGTTCTACAACTTCCTAATCCTATTGATGCTGCCTATATGATCTCCAATATTCCTGCTTTGGGGGAGATTGTATCCGATATTCCTACACCTGATTTCTCAGCGATAGGTTCTTTACCTTTTTGGTCAAGTGTCGTTGCTTTAACGCTTATCGCTAGTATAGAGTCTTTATTGAGTATCAAAGCAGTAGATAAACTAGATCCCCAAAAGAGAAGATCTAATATAAATAGAGATTTAAAAGCTTTAGGCCTTGCGACCGTAGGGAGTGGTTTCTTGGGAGGCCTTAATGTGGTCACTGTGATTGCACGAAGTTCTGTCAATGTAAATAATGGCGGTACCAACCGAAGTGCTAACTTTTTTCACGCAAGTTTTCTAGTTCTTTTTATTGCATTATTTAGTACACAACTTACACGTATCCCTTTACCTGCACTAATGGCAATCTTGGTATATACAGGGTATAAATTGGCTTCTCCTGTGATGATAGGAAAAATATTTTCTATAGGAAGAGAACAATTAATCATCTTTTTCGGAACGTTAATTACGACCCTTTTCTTAGACCTTATTACAGGAATTATTGTAGGGATTATCATCACATTTATTATTCACGTAATCGTAACTAAAAACTTTACACTGTTTATTAGAAACGTGCTCAAACCAAATGTATTGATGTTTAAAGAATCTGAAGGGATTTCCGAAAACAGCTATTATGTAAGTATCAAGCATTTTTGTACGTTCTTAAATTTTTATAAACTGAAAGAAAAGCTAGATGCTATTTCTGAAGATACCGATGTTGTACTCGATTTTTCTATGTGTGAATTTGTAGACCATACAGTCATGGAAAATTTACATAACTATCAAGAGCTTTTCTCAAAACGAGGAGGGCATTTTGAAGTTACAGGTCTTGATATGCACGATACAAAATCTGAGCATCCGTTTGCATTAAGGCGTTTACTCCCGATCCCAAATGTGATTAAAAATAGCCTAACCAGAAGACAAGTGGCCCTTGAAGAACTCGCAAAAGATTATCATTTAGAATACGATGCTCAAAAAAGTACAGAAGTTCATTTTTTAGAAACCTTTTTTACGTTTAAAACAAAAACCATAGAACGCATTGCTAATAGGTTATCTAACTCTGAAAATATCATTAACACCTTTGATATTACCTTTTCTGAAGGAGAATTTATTGCTAAGGAAATCGTGCGTACGACCATGCTTATTATAAAACTCCCTGAGGAAATTCCTACGTTTACAGTAGATAAAGAGGGGCTTTTAGAAAAGTTTTATGCACTCGCTGGAGAGAATGACATTAATATTAAAGGACATAGTGATTTCTCTAATCGTTTTTATCTTTTAGGAGATAATGAACTAGCGATACGTGCCTTCTTTTCTGATGAGATTATTCATTTCTTTGAGAGTAACCCCTACTATCATGTAGAGTCTAATGGAAAACAACTGCTTATCTTTAATAAAGAGCGCTTGGCGAGTATCAAAGAGATCAAAGCATTATTAGACTATGGAAAACGCTTACGTCAAGTGATTTGTACAGAAACAGAAACTACACTTTAGTTTTTTTTCAGAAGTGTTATAACACGACTAAGATCACTCTAGAAAAATCTATATTCTATTATCTCTTCGCTTTGTTCATAAATACGCTTTCAAAAAACGTAGCGATACAGAAGTTTATGCTGAGCATGCCGGAGTGAAAAAAGTAATACAGAAATATAAAGAAGTATTGACTTTACACATTGTAGACCCGCTTTATACAATAGAAATTTCTACCCTATATAAGATTCTTTCATACGAATTCGTTACTTTTAAAGTCGAACACTTTTCTAATACCAAATGAAAATTAAAAAATTCTGGAAACGAATTTTAGTAGTACTCATCATAGTCCCAATGCTATTAGTAGGAGGCCTCATTCTATATATTCAGAGCAACCAGTCTGAGATTATTAAAGGAGAGATCGTAAAACTAAACCAAGAACACAAAGGCCTTATTAGTGTTGGTGAAAGTGAATTATCCCTTTTTGGCAACTTTCCACACATCTCTATAAAAGTGTATGATGTACAAATTCGGGAAACAAAAGAAAACGATGCTCCCGTTATCATGGAAGTAAAAGACATATACATAGGCTTTAATCTATGGGATATTGTGAATAAAAACTATGATATCCAGTCTGTATTACTTGAAGAAGGTGTTTTTAATATTGTTATCCATGAAAATAATACGACAAATATTCAAAACTCCTTAGCAAGTACTTCCGAAACAGAAACCCCTTCCACCAATATTCATCTAAAAAAAATTAAGTTTAAAAACCTAGATATCCACACCTTAGATGAAGCTACCAATACAGATGTTGAAAAATTTATCTACTCAGGCACAGGTGGCTTTAGTCAGAAAGATAATATCATCGCTGGGCATATAGACACAGATTTTGAATTAAACGTGATAAAAGAAGGAGATACTACCTTTATCCATAAAAAGCATTTTGAAATTCATACAGACCTCGTATTTAATGAATATACTGGTATTCTAGACATACAACCTTCAGGTATTGTCATGGAAAATGGTGATTTTGAGTTAGAAGGTACTATAGACACAAAGAATGATGTAGACCTTGACCTTTCTATAAAAGGAACAAAAACCAATTTTGATATGCTAATTGCTTTTGCTCCAGCAGATGTAATACCCATATTAGAAAAATACAATAATGAGGGTAAAATTTATTTTAATTCGAGTATCCAAGGACCTGCAAATAAAGGAAACACTCCTGCTATCAATGTCAACTTTGGAGCAGGAAAAGCCTTTTTAGAAAACACTCAAAGAAAGAAAAAGATAGATAAAATGGGCTTTAACGGCCATTTCACCAATGGAGAAAAAAGAGACGCAAGTACCATGGAGTTTTCGCTCACCGACATCACGGCATCTCTGGAAGAAGGCGAATTTCAAGGTTCCATTTTTGTTAAGAATTTTGAATCTCCAGAAGTAGATATGCAAATAGAGTCGAATTTTAATCTCGATTTTATCGCAGACTTTTTTGAACTAAAACAAGTACAAGACGCCTCTGGACAAGTCTCCCTTAAAATGAATTTTCATGACATTATTGATATTGATAATCCCGAAAAAGCATTACAAAAACTAAATCAAGCATATTTTGCAGAATTGATTGTGAAAGACGTAAATGTAGTGTCCAAAGAACTACCCGCTCCTTTAAAGGATTTGAATGTAAACGTAGTCATGAATGGCAAAGAAGCAACGTTAAATCAATTTGAATTATTGATGGGAAATTCAGATGTATCCATCAGTGGTTTTCTTTCAGACTTACCTGCTATTGTACATCATACGAGCATCCCAGTAGAAGCGCATTTAGATATTACTTCTACATATCTGGATATTGCACAATTAACAGGTTTTTCAAAACAAGACACCATCCAAACGGGTTTCGACGAACAAATAAAAGAGTTGAGTCTAGGGTTTTCTTTTAACGCTTCCGCGAAAGATTTTACAGAATCTACATATCTACCGAAAGGTGAATTTTTCATCGATAGTCTGCATGCCGACTTGAAGCATTACCCTCATGAACTACACGATTTTAATGCCGATATATTTATAGATAACAAAGACCTCGAAATCATAGATTTTACGGGCTATATAGATGATAGTGATTTTCATTTTGATGGATTCATATATGAATATGGCTTTTGGATGCAACCCGAACTTAATGGCGATGTAGATATAGATATCAATCTAACATCTGATATGTTACGACTAGAAGATGTCTTTTCGTATAAAGGAGAAAATTATGTCCCCGAAGAGTACAGACATGAAGAATTAGATGATTTAGCACTGCATTTTTCTTCTAGTATGCATTATAAAGATTCCGTTTTACATTCCATAGATCTAGGCTTAGACAAGCTAGATGCAAAAATGAAAGTACATCCCCTCCCCTTTGAAAATTTTAGAGGAAACATACATTATGAAGACGATCACATAGTCATCAAAGACTTTCATGGAGAAATAGGAACCACCAACTTTAATTTCGATCTCAATTATTATTTGGGAGAAGATCAACAAGTCAAAAAAAGAGATAATTATCTCGCTGTAAAAGCAAATTATATTGACTTTGATGCGTTGTTCAATTTCGATACAAGTTCACCAAAACCAACAGAAGTAGTAGCTTCAAAAACAGCCGATGTCAAAGAACATGCAGAAGCTTTCAATCTATATGAGTTGCCATTTACAGACATGCAATTAAAAGCAGATATCGGCCATTTTATCTACCATAGAATCGATCTTCAAAATATCAAAGCCGATATAAGAACAACCCCCAACCATTACATCTATATAGATACACTAGATATGAATGCCGCAGGAGGAAACATTCGGTTAAGTGGCTACTTCAATGGGAGCGATCCAAAACACATCTATATGCAGCCAGATTTGGTGATGACCAATGTTGATTTGGATAAACTACTCTTCAAATTTGAAAATTTTGGACAAGACCATCTCGTTTCAGAAAACTTACAAGGCAAACTTACCACCAGAATAAAAGGAAAGATGAGGGTATATCCCGATATGACGCCAGACCTCGATCAATCTACCTTAGAAATGGACGTCAAAGTATTAAACGGGAGATTAAAAAATTACGACCCCATGCTGGCACTTTCAGAATATATGGGAGACAAAAACCTACAAAACATTCGGTTTGACACCCTACAAAACAGCATAGATATACAGAAAGGGAAGATCAATATTCCTGCTATGACCATCGAATCTACCTTAGGTCATATGGAATTATCCGGCACCCATGATAGTGATCAAAACATCGATTATTATATCCGTATCCCTTGGAAAGCCGCCAGAAAAGCCGCTTGGCAAAAACTATTTAAAGGGAAGAAAGATACAATTGTAAATGCAGAGCAAGAAGACGCGATTGTAGAAGTAGACTCCACCAAAAAAATCAAATACCTCAACCTAAAGATCAAAGGAAACATAGATGACTACAAGATTTCATTAGGGAAGAAAAAGGAAAAGAAATAGATACATTTCAAAATCGCTTCATAACCATACGTCATTCTGAATTCATTTCAGAATCTCACACACAATTATCATAACTATTTTAGTCTAGATTCAAGAGATTAGACTCTCTTCTCTTTATTCTATTTTCTTTATTCTTTTTACTCCAAATTACGGAAAGCCGTAAACATATCGTCTAGAAGTTATTTAGATTACATGCGTATTAGATATATTGCATATCATTTTTCAAAAAAATACTTTTTTGACATACAAAACATTTAACACAAACCAACACTAAACGATTCTATACCAATCACATACACAGTATTTAATTTTGAACACATAATAGGAATTAACAGTTGATATATATATCTGTTAGCAAACATTAAAAAAACTTACAACTAAAAATAAAAATCATGAGTGGATCTGGAGGAGGTGGTTATATACCACCGCAACGAAATATATTTGATTGTGAAACAAGTATTATAGTTACTAATGTTTCGTCAATAAATATTGTAGTATTAGCAAAACATACTGTTAGAGTTTTATTGGAAGTAGTGTTAGGCGAAAATGGAGAAGTTCTTTTAGAAGATGGAGATGGCGAAATATTAGGTGCAATATTACACGCTAACACTCCAGATTTGATTGAGTGTATTGCTAATGGGGCTGATTATGAAGCCGAAATTATGAGTATAAATACACCTGTTTGTAGAGTGAAAATAACCAGAAAATAATTATGATAAATGTAATTGGAGGAACGTATCGAGAAATTAACTACGATGATGTTTCAATGGAAATATTTGGTTCAGGTTTTAGGTGCGCTAAATTCTTACTAGAAAATAAAAATGAAGTTAATTTCAAAACAAGCGGTAATAACGAAACAAATAAATTTCTTAAAGAAAATCAAAAGGTCTATCCAAATTTAAAATTTGAGTGCAATACCTATGATGAGCTTATAACATTTCAATATAGCTTTGCTTTAGATGAACCGTCAATATTCCCTAATCTTCTTAACATATCGAAAACTGAAAATTGGAAGACTAAAGGTGATGATGTAATTGCATTTGGAATGTTAGAATCCGATTACGAAATTAACTGTAAGAGAGCTGTTTATGATCCGCAAACTTCTATAAAACCTAGAAGATTTAGTGAATTTGGCAGAGCAAAAGAGTTGGTATACATAATTAATAGAAACGAGGCTCATTCAATATCATTAAGTAAAGACATTGAAGATATTAAAACATATTTTTTTGAAAAAGAAAATGCAAAAGCTTTTATTATTAAAAATGGTCCATATGGAGCAACATTGTACACTAAATCTATAGAAATCAACATACCTTGTTACATAACTGAAAACGTTTACAAAATTGGTTCGGGAGATATATTTACAGCAAGTTTTGGATATTATTGGTTAAGCAAAAACTTTTCCCTCAAACAATCTGCATTGTTGGCATCAAAATCTACCGCAATTTATTGTGATAAGAAGGCATATATCGATTGTACTAATAACTTGAAATTTAAATATAAAGAATTCAAAGTAAGTACTCTTTCTGAAAAACAGGTTTACCTCGCGTCTCCATTTTTTGCATTGTCCGAATTAATTCTAGTTGATAAAATTCGAGATGCCTTCCTCTCAT
>CAKZKZ010000591.1 GCA_937124495.1 uncultured Dokdonia sp.
AGCACTCCATCAAGAAGTAATAGAGGCAAAAATTTTGGAATACAGATGCTTTAACTTTTTGAAACCAGTATCCCAATGGAGCACTCCACTATACCAAGCTTTACCCTTTGAAAAGACGCTGAAGCAACCGAGTATGACGAAGGGTAAGTTATACTCTGCATTAAGTACAAATGCAAACATTAACAACCAACCTACAGTTGCTCGTTATTATGGTACAAAAGCTTTAAGTCTACTCCAAGAAGGTAATTTGACTGAAGATCCTGAGTATGTATCATACTATAATTCTGTCTTATATAAGGTAGGAAAAGTAGAAGAACATCAGCATAATTATAAAAAAGCAGAAAACCTCTATTTGCAATCGTTAAAAGAAGCTAGAAAATATAATACCCCTTTATATTTAAGCTTTGCTGGACTATTTAAAATCTACACCATCACTGATCAGCATCAGAAAATCATAGAAATGGTAGAAGAATTTGAATCTAAAAAGTATGCACAGACACAACCGCTATTCTTTGTCTACGACTTTTACTCATACCATATAGATTATTTAACAAGAAACTCTTTATACGACGAAGCGCTGAATCAATCTGTAGTTTTAAAAAAACTACTTAATACAGACAAATTCAAATCCCATTTTTCTGAATGGTTTTTAAGTGAACGTATTGCTGATATTCATAACTACCAAGGAAACCATCAAGAGGCTATCAACGAGTTACTCAGCACGAAAGCATTACAAGAATCTCTAGAAATCAGAAATGCAGAAAGAGCAGGGCTTTTTATCAAATTGGCTAAAAATTATCTGGATCTTAAGGATTATAAAAATGCCCAATATTATAGTGAAGAAGCACTCACTATAAATACTGAGACAAAACGTGATACCACTTCATTTCACACATCCCTTGATCTAAACAATATTGAGAAAGCGCATAAAAACATATTGCTCGACAATTTGCTATTTAAAGCCCAACTCTCCGAAGCATTATATACCAAAACAAAAGACAACACCTATCTAAAAACGAAAAGACAATCGTATGAAACTGCCCATGAATTGATTAAATTAATGGGTGGAATCAGTGATGAGGATTCTTTTTTAGATGAAACGCAATTCAAAAATGTGTACGGTCATTTAATGCACATATATCAAGAAGAATGGAAAACAACAGGGACTAAGGAGTCTTTTGAAAATGCGCTACAACTACGCCTACAAAGTCAATATGTTACCATACTTAATGAACTGAAAGATGCCCAGCAACGTGAAGATATTGATTCGATTCCTTTCATTAAAAATAGTCGAACAACCTATCAAGGCTATAATACACTATACTATTTCTGGGGACAAGATGCCATCTATGTCTTAAATGAAAATGGCAACACACAACACTTTGACAAAATCCCATTAACAACAGCACTAGAAACTGCTATTGACAAAGTGAGTTCAGGAATTCGAGAAATAGAAACACCCATTCATAAACAAGCACATCAACTGATATACAAAACGCTCTTTGAAAAATACATCCAACCAGATATAAAAACAGCGGTACTACTAGATGATAAATTACATCTTATCCCCTTAGCCTCTTTATGGATAGAGGAAGACGGAAACTATGTATTACAAAAAACCAATGTGGTGCATATCACAACTTCCCTACGTCAAAGAGAAACGACAGTATCTAATCAGGCATTACTAATGGCGCCTTTTGCTACACAACAAGGGGTTTTTAACAACCACCTTACCAAAAGCGCTGATGAGATTAAAGCGATAGGCCAGTATTTTGATCATGATGCTTATCTGGATCAATACGCTTCCAAAACAACCTTCCTTGACAAAGTAGCTACGGCTTCCATCATTCATCTTGCCACCCATGCCGTTGCAAATACAGAAAATCCATTACAGAGTACTATTCAATTTTATGAAGAAGAAATTGTAGACCCAGCACAGACGAGTTTGACACTACCAGAAATTTATGGTCTACAACTGAATGCATCTTTGGTCACTTTAAGTGCTTGTGAAACGGGTATAGGTAAAGAAATTAAAGGAAAAGGAGTACAAAGTATGGCCAATGCCTTTACACATGCTGGTGCCGCAAGTACTTTAATGAGCCTATGGAAAGTTCCTGACACAGAAACCACAACAATTATGACGGGCTTCTATACATATCTTAGCGAGGGCATGCCTAAAGATGAAGCACTACGACAATCTAAGCTCGATTATCTAGATTCCATGGTAGATTATCCTGCCTTACAACATCCTTATTATTGGTCAGGTTTTGTGATTTCTGGAGACCCTACGGCTATTGTTCAGCAAGGAAGTCCCTGGTTAAAAATTGTGCTTATTATCATGGTAATCAGTATACTCATATTCCTGTTCAGGAAGCTTTTACTCAAGCGATTTCAATAACGCTATTGCCTCTTTATTTTTAAAATTCGAATGGGTTTGAAGCAACGTATTCAAATGACCTTTTGTAGCTTCTTTATTATCCAACTTCAAATAACTCAGTGCTAAGTACCACTGTGCTTGAGCATAGATCGTATCTGTTTTTTTTATATGAGATTCCAAGGTTACAATAGCAGCTTCCGTTTGATCCGTTTGTAGTTGTGCATTTGCTTTATACAAAGCAAATATCGCTTCTGGCTGATCTTCTAAAAGCTGATTTATATATACAATCGCGGTATCATAATCCCCATCATCATAAGCCATAAAAGCCAACACTTTTGTATTCTTTTCTACTTCGCCACGTACGATAGGTTGCACTACATTTTTATAAGGTTCAAAATAGTGAGCATACAGCGTTTCGTTGGAGTTGATTGTATTAAAAAACCACAGACTCCCTACACTCATAAGAACCAAAACAGTCGCAGCAATAGACCATTTTCTCCATAAAGATTGCTTTTCTTCTTTATAAAAAGACTGTAACTGTGTTTTTGTCTGGTCATAGTCCGCTTTCGCGAAAGCGTAATGAAGCTCTTCATAAAAAGGAATATGATCTGCAAACGAAGGATCCTTCTCAAGATACTCCTGAAATAATTGTTCCTCAGTTTCACTTAACGTTCCCTGCAAATATTTTTGAATCAATAGCTCTTTATCCATAATTGGGGGATTGAACGAGTGTCTTTAAACTTTTAAGACACCGAGATTTTTGACTTTTGGCTACATCTTTACTACTATATCCTAGGGTCTCTACAATTTCATCGAGACTAAAGCCGCGGTAATAAAATAGGTATAAGATTTCGCGACATTTCCCTCCTAATTGTTCTAATGCAAGTTGCATTTGATGTTTTCGTTCTCCATCAGGAATAGTCGCTTCAACAATTTCAGACATAACCGTTTGCTCATTATACATTTCGGAGAAATCTTCTACTAAGTGTACTTTTTTCTGCTTACGTAAATATGCATAAATCAAATATTTACCTATACTAAAAAGATAGGTTCGAAGTTCACTTTTTAGATCATCGAGTTTTCCTTGGCGTGCATTGTCTCTCAAAATAATAATAGCATCTTGATATACATCTTCGGCCATAGAGCTCGTAATAGGGTACTTCTTTGCATACCGCAGAAATGCCTTGCGATGTGCAAGGTATACGTCGCGTAATGCTTCTGGTCGGTCTTCTTTTAATCCAGTAATAAGGCGTTGCTTTTTCATATTAGTGCATTTCGGAAGCCGAGGTAAACATTTTATGCTATTAAAAGTATAAAAAAGAAATGAGGCACATGAAGTAATACATGTATCTCAACACCATAAACAAATTAACAACTGATATACAGATACTTAAAAATCGATTTAAAAAACATCAAATTCTGATGTTTACTTTTTAAAAGCAATAACACCAATGAGTAAACGAACCCGTATCATTTATGAAGGCTTTTCAAAAATTGTTGCTTATATGTTTTTGCATACTTCCATTTTATATAGGGATAGCGCAATCACAGTCTATTAACTATAAAGCTATTATTAGAGATAATACAGGAACTATTCTAGCTAATGACCTCGTTATTGTTCAATTTAGTATTCTAGAAGGTACGACAAGTGTTTATTCAGAAAATCATACCCCTACAACAGATGCAAATGGACTCATTGTTCTCAATATAGGTGAAGGAACTATACTGAGTGGTGATTACACCACTATTGATTGGGCAGCTGCTGATCATTTTTTGAATGTGCAAATCAATACTGGCGGCGGACTTATTGATATGGGAACTACTCAGTTTCTATCGGTTCCTTATGCATTACATGCACAAACAGCTCAAAATGTATTGGGATTGGCTCCTAGAGATGAAGGAAATGGTATAGGATGGCGATTAACAGGGATAGGCGATAATTCTAGTGAAGGATACGGGGCTATTGGATTAAATGCTATTGATCTTAGTGTTTCTGATGCTAATGGCGCGACACTTATATTTCCATACGGTGCCACTGGAGAACACGCTTTTGCTACAGGTGTAAATACCATTGCAACTGGATCTCGTGCTATTGCTATGGGAATTGATAACAGAGCCTCTGGTGATAATGCTATGGCTGTAGGGCGTTCAAATATAGCTTCCAACAATAATGCTTTTGCTATTGGTCTTAATAATACA
This sequence comes from uncultured Dokdonia sp., assembly GCA_937124495.1. GTDB lineage: Bacteria > Bacteroidota > Bacteroidia > Flavobacteriales > Flavobacteriaceae > Dokdonia. Next base: position 4,577 of record CAKZKZ010000591.1, read on the forward strand.
GCATCTGGATCTGCATCTTTTGCTGGAGGCGCAAGTAATGAAGCTTCTGGTAGTGGATCTGTTGTTTTTGGTAGTACTAGTGATGCCATTGGTTTAGCTTCATTTGCATCAGGTATAGGGTTACATACAGACGCCTATCTCTCTGTAGCTTTTGGGCGTGGTAATATAGGAGGAGGAGATCCTGATGTTTGGGTAGCTACTGATCCTTTATTTGAAATAAGCAATGGTTCTCCAGTAGGAAGTAATGATAGCAACGCATTAACCGTCTTTAAAAATGGAAATATTGCGATGGCAGACTCTATGGTTAGTGCAGATGGTACTACAGGAGAATTGGCTATTGCCTTAGGTCATAATACCATTTCTAATGGGGAATATACATTAACAGCTGGAGAACAGACTGAGGCTAGCGGTGAATCTGCTGTCGCATTTGGAACTCAAACAAACGCATCTGGAAATGCCTCTTTTGTTACTGGTATTGCAAGCACAGCAACGGGTCCTACTGCAGTTGCTATGGGGTTTTCTGCTGAAGCCTCTGGAACAACATCATTTGCTATTGGGAACAATACAGAAGCTAGAGGTTTTAACTCAATTGCCGCGGGTAATAGCACATTATCTTCAGGCTCTGGAGCATTTGCATTTGGATTTCAATCTACAGCATCTGGTAGTCAAGCTACAGCTGGCGGTTCTGGAAATATTGCAACTGGAAATAATTCTGTTTCATTGGGTACAGATTCTCAGTCTTTCGGAGATCATTCTTTTTCCATGGGAACCAGCGCTATTGCCTTTTCAAATTCTGAATTTGTCATTGGGCGTTATAGTGAACTATATTCTTCTTCTACTTCTGGTACAGCAGGAACAGATCGATTATTTGTCGTTGGTAATGGGACAAGCCTCTCAAATCGAGATAATGCGATTACCGTCCTTAAAAATGGAAATGTAGGTATAGGGACATCAGCACCTCAAGAACGTTTTCACGTCGCCAATGGACGTTTACGTATAGGTACTGAAACCGTAGAAGATACAGGTGCTAATCGATTGGAATGGAATAGTAGTCTCTTTCCAGATACAGATGATGCATTTCAATTAGGAGGCTCGGCCTTACGATGGGAAGCCGTCTGGGCGACAGATGGGACCATTAACACCTCAGATCGTAGAGAGAAAAAAGATATTCAAAGGTTAAACTATGGCTTACGCGAAATTTTAGACCTCAACCCAGTACGCTTTCGCTGGAAAGCAAAACCTGAACAAGGAGAAAAACTAGGGCTTATTGCTCAAGATCTATTAGAAGTAATTCCTGAAGTGGTTAAAACTCATGAATACGTTCGTACAGAAGACAGTGAGAATGCCAATCTTGAAAAGAAAGAACTAGATCGATTAGGCGTGTATTATACCGATCTGATTCCTGTATTGGTTAAAGCCATTCAAGAACAGCAAGAACTTATCCAAGGTTATAAAGCAGAACAACAGGAAAGCAAATCTGCTATAGCAGATCTACAATCGCAAATGAATCAATTAACCAAGCAACTTCAAACCAAAAACTATGAAAACTAAAGGACTCTTTATACTTGCATTTTGTTATTCACTGACCTGTATGGCACAGGGCAGCATGAATTATAAAGCAATTATTAGTGATAATCAAGGCATTCCTTTATCTAATGAATTGATTGTTATCCAATTTACTATTCTGCAAGGTGATGATCAAACGATTGTATATACTGAAAATCAAACCCCAACGACAGATACTAATGGACTCATTGTACTCAATATTGGAGAAGGAACAGTACTCAGTGGAGATTATGCCACTATTGATTGGCCTTCAGATACTCATTTTTTAAACGTGCAAGTCAATTCAGGGGGCGGTCTTGTAGATTTAGGTACGACTCAGTTTCTAACTGTTCCTTATGCCATCAGTGCGCAAACGGCTGGAAATGTAAATGGCTTGGAAGTTATCACCGAAAATAATAGTACGGGATGGCGCTTGGTAGGAAGAAATCCTGACTTTTTTGGAGATATCGGTTCGGGAGCCGTTGACTTTAGTCAGTCTGATAGCGATTTTGCTGAGTATGGTGCCGTAGGTTCTAATGCTGTTGCTTTTGGCTTTAGAACACGAGCAGAAAGTTTTGCTATAGTAGGCGGATTTGATGCTACAGCTTCAGGAATTTCCTCTGTCGCTTTTGGTAATGAATCAACAGCCTCAGGAATAAGTGCTGTCGCTATAGGTAGTAGCGCTACAGCACAAGGAGAGGGAGCTGTATCTATAGGGATACAAACATTTGCAGGTGGGGATCGATCTATGGCTTTGGGTTCTCAATCATCGGCTACAGGAAGGCATGCCATTACATTGGGTCACAATGTCAGAGCACGTTCTTTTGGAGAAGTCGCATTAGGGACGTATACAACAGCATATACCCCAGCCTCTACCACCAACTTTAACGCTAGTGACCGTTTGCTTGTAGTAGGAAACGGAAATGCTGCAAATAATGCTTCAGATGCCTTGATTCTGTATAAAAATGGTGCTTTACAAGTAGGTGAAGAAAGTGAAGCTTCTGGCTTGGTTGCTACAGCATTAGGTTTTGAAACGGAAGCTTCTGGAGATCGATCTACAGCCATGGGTAGTTATACAACAGCTTCTAATTTAGGAGCAACTGCCTTAGGAAATTTCACAGTAGAATCTGGAATCAATGCTACAGCCATAGGGTTTGAGACATTAGCCTCTGGAAGTAGATCTCTTGCTTTGGGAACATCTTCGACAGCTTCTGGTCAAGAAGCGATCACATTAGGAACGGCGTCACGTGCTTCAGGGCAAAATGCGATAGCTATGGGTTATGCTACAAGGGCTCCTTCTTTTAGAGAAATAACAACAGGTATTTATACGACAGAATATACACCTTTATCCACTACAAGTTTTTTTGGTAGTGACCGTCTTTTTAGCATTGGAAATGGGACGGGTCCATCAAATCGAAATAATGCTGTTACGGTTCTTAAAAATGGAAATGTAGGTATAGGAACATCTAATCCTTTAGAACGTTTTCATGTAGCCAATGGACGTCTACGCATAGGTACTGAAACCGTCGAAGATACAGGAGCTAATCGATTGGAATGGAATAGCAGTCTCTTTCCTGACACCGATGATAGTTTTCAACTGGGTGGTTCGGCTTTACGATGGGAAGCCGTTTGGGCTACTGATGGAACCATCAACACTTCAGATCGTAGAGAGAAAAGAGATATTCAACAATTAAATTATGGCTTACGCGAAGTTTTAAACCTCAACCCTGTACGTTTTCGCTGGAAAGCAAAACCAGAACAAGGAGAAAAATTAGGGCTTATTGCTCAAGATGTATTGGAAGTGATCCCTGAAGTTGTCAAAACTCATGAGTATGTTCGTACTAACGAAAGTGAAAATGCAATCCCAGAAAAAAAAGAATTAGAAAGATTAGGTGTGTATTATACTGATTTGATTCCTGTATTAGTCAAAGCCATTCAGGAGCAACAAGAACTTATTCAAAACCTTCAACAAGAACGTCAACAACATATTCAAAAGTATCAAAGAGATCAACAGGAAAACAAAGCTGTGATGGCTGATTTACAAGCTCAGATACATGAGTTACTTTCCAATCAATCACAAAACAAAGAGTATGAAGACTAAGGTACTCTTTATACTCGTTTTTTGTTTTTACGTAGTAGCACACGCTCAAAGTAGCTTGAACTATAAAGCTGTCATTCATGATGGTCAAGGAGTTCCCTTATCTAATCTATTAATTGTTGTTCAATTTGGTATTCTTCAAGGTGAAGAGGAGACACTTGTGTATTCAGAAATCCACACACCTACAACAGATGCTGAAGGTCTTATTTTACTCAATATCGGAGAAGGTACACTACTGAGTGGAGATTATGCCACTATAGACTGGGCTTCAGACACTCATTTTTTAAACATACAAGTTAATTCAGGTGAAGGCCTTGTTGATTTAGGAACGACACAATTTCTGGCTGTTCCCTATGCCATTAGCGCATTAACAGCAGAAAATGTAAGAGGTTTAGAAACTATTGATGAAGGAAATGGAACAGGTTGGCGATTAGTGGGAAGCAATCCTAATTTCTATGGAAATATTGGTTTAGGCGCTGTAGATGTAAGTACAGCTAGTAGTAATGCTTTCTTATATGGAGCTACTGGGGAATATGCATTTACTTTCGGGATAAATAATAGAGCTTCAGGATCATCCTCTTTTGTTGGAGGTTCAGGTAATATAGCTTCTGGCGCTGGCGCCGTAGCTTTTGGAACAGGCAACGTAGCTGCTGGTGTCACCTCATTTGTATCTGGAATACAATTACGCGCAGATGCTTTTATGTCTACCGCCTTTGGTACAGGCAATGTGGGAGGAGGAAATTCTAGTAGCTGGGTACTTACCGATCCTTTATTTGAAATAGGAAACAGTCCTGGTATTCAGCAAAGTAATGCTGTTACAGTCCTTAAAAATGGAAATACAGGCATAGGAACGTCCTCACCCCAAGAACGACTTCATGTAGCCAATGGTCGTTTGCGCATAGGGACTGAAACAATAGAAGATACTGGTTCTAATCGATTATCATTTAATGCAGGCCTTTTCCCCGATACTGATGGCGCATTTAACCTTGGTAACTCTAGCTTTCGTTGGAACGCTGTTTGGGCACAGGATGGAACCATCAACACCTCAGATCGTAGAGAGAAAAGAGATATTCAAGGTTTAAACTATGGCTTACGCGAAATTTTAAACCTCCATCCGGTACGTTTTCGCTGGAAAGCAACACCAGAACAAGGCGAAAAACTAGGGTTGATTGCTCAAGACTTATTAGAAGTGATTCCTGAAGTCGTTAAAACTCATGAATTCATATCAATAGATGAGGAAGGAGCACTTGAAAAAAAACAACTAGATAGATTGGGTGTGTACTACTCTGATTTGATCCCCGTATTAATCAAAGCCATTCAAGAACAGCAAGAACTTATAGAGACACAAAAGGGAACTCTTGGAACACAAGAGCATCTTCTTAAAGAGCTTGTCTCACGGGTATCTAAACTAGAAAACAAACAACCCAACTAATATGAAAAAGTATTTATTTTTAATCCTATTATTCCCTATCACCCTTATTTCTCAAACCATAGGAATGAGTTATAAGGCCATTGTTCGGGATGATGCGGGAGCGATCATGGCCAATCAAGAACTACGGGTAGAACTCACTTTGAATATTGTACCCATTAACTTTCCAGTTTATATAGAAAGTCATACACTCACCACCAATGAAAACGGTCTTCTAATGCTCACCATTGGTGAAGGAACCCCTATTAATGGAACATTTTCTTCGTTGGATTGGTTAAATGATCGATTTGAGTTGAATGTACAAATAGATCCTGGTGATGGTCTTATTGATCTGGGAAGTACACCCTTATATTCAGTTCCATATGCATATCACACAGAGACAGCCATAAGCGCTCAAACAGCCCTAAATGCAGAAACAGCTGTACTTGCTGAAACAGCGACCATAGCAATAGATGTTGAGAATATACCTGGACTTGAACAATTTGATGAAGGAAACGGTATAGGATGGCGGTTAACCGGTCGCAATCCAAATAATTATGGCCTTCTTGGTTTAAATGCGGTAGACATAAGTTTTTCTCCCGCTCCTGGAAATTTTGCTGGAGCACTTGGAAGTTATAGTTTTGCACAAGGCTTCCAAAGTAGTGCATCTGGAAATAGTAGTGTAGCGTTCGGGAATTCAGCAAACGCCTCAGGAGCACATTCCATGTCATTAGGAAGCCAAAGTGATGCCACAGGAGACTATTCATTTGCCGGACCAGAAGCAAGCTCTAGTGGAGACTACGCAGTAGCTTTAGGGAATAATGCTTCGGCTTCAGGGTTTAATGCAGTTTCATTAGGTTCTTCCTCAGCACAAGGAGATAGCAGTTTTGCCGCTGGATTTAGTAATATTACTTTACCAAGTACTGTCGGTTCTATTGCATTAGGTTATGAAAATGTAAGCAGAGCTAATAACAGCATTACCATTGGGAATTATGTGTGGTCAGATTCATATCAGTCCGTCGTGTTAGGTACATATAATACGATCATTCCTGGGACGAGTGAATCTATTTTCTTACCAGGAGACCCCTTACTCCAAGTAGGAAACGGCACCAGTTTTTCAAATAGAAGTACAGCCCTTATGATTCTAAAAAATGGAAACATTGGAATTGGTCTCACTAATCCATTAGAATTATTACATGTTAACGGCAATATACGCATTGAAAACATACTCCGCATAGGTACCGAAACCATTGAAGATACTGGTACGAATCAATTGTCGTTTAATGCGGGCCTTTTTCCCGATAATGACGGCGCTTTTAATCTTGGTAATTCTAATTTTCGTTGGAATGCTGTTTGGGCACAGGATGGTACAATCAATACTTCAGACCGGCGTGAAAAAAAGAACATTGAATCTCTTTCATATGGACTTAAAGAATTGCTTCAACTAGCTCCTGTTCGTTTTCAATGGAAAAATCATCCTGAACAAGGAGAGAAATTAGGATTGATTGCTCAAGATTTGCTGAAAGTGATTCCAGAAGTAGTTAAAACTCATGAATTCGTATCTGTAGATGAGGAAGGAACCTTACAGAAAAAAGAATTGGACAGATTGGGTGTCTACTATTCAGATTTAATTCCTGTGCTTATTAAAGCAGTACAGGAACAACACAAAATCATTCAGAAGCAACAAACCAAGATAGAAACCTTAGAAGCAAAGGCTACAGAAATAGCGGAATTAAAAAATCGAATGACTCAATTAGAAGCTTCACTTAAATCCACCATCCAATGAGAATTTTATATATGCTGGCCTTTTTAGGCATTTTTTATGCGAGCAACGCACAAACTATAGACCGTTTTAGTATTGATAGTGGCGGTGCAAGCACCACCGCAGGAGGAATCAATATAGTCTACACTATAGGTGAAGTACACATCGCCGAACGTACAACGGCTACACTCTCTGTTTCAGAAGGTTTTATCGTTCCACAATCTGTAAGTATACGTGTCAATCCTATTGTGTTTCTTCAGGGAGCAGGAACAGATCCTTTTGCTGGAGAGTCCTCATTAATGCGTGACAATTTACGCACAGCAGCCCCAGTTTTAATCCCAACAACATCCCCTTATGATAGTGCTGTTTGTGATCCATCTGTATTCTCAGTTACTGGAGTTAATGCTATTGTTGATTGGGTTTTTGTAGAACTTAGAGATGCTACAGATCCTTCCGTTATCATTGCTTCCCAATCGGCATTATTACAACGTGATGGAGACGTTGTCAGCTCAGATGGCAGCACTTCTTTACAATTTTCAACCCCCGAATCATCCTATTATATCGCTATTACTCATCGTAATCACCTAGGCATTTTGTCGGCAAATCCAGTGACTTTGGATAACACCATCACTCAAGTTGACATGACACAAAACCTGAATAGCATTTCAGGTGGAAGTTTAGCAGTCGTTCAACTTGCTAACGGTCAATATGCACTGATCGCTGGAGATGTTATTCGAGATGGTCAGGTACTTACTACTGACTATTTAAACAGCCTTCCAGCTATTGGATTATCTGGCTACCTCGCTACCGACGTCAATATGGATGGGCAAGTACTCAATACAGATATTCTATTACTCACACTCCCTAATGTGGGTCGAAGTCAACAATATTAAAAATTAAAAATTTAACTATGAAATCACTAATTACTATTCTCACGTGTTGTTTGGCTTATACTTTTTCTA
>CAKZKZ010000592.1 GCA_937124495.1 uncultured Dokdonia sp.
GTCTTTCCTTAGAGTCCATAACAGAGAATAGTTAGAACTATTAAGATTTTATACTCTCGCCTAACTTTATAAGTAAATTACCTAATTGTGATTTATCAACTTTCTTCTTATCAAGAGACGCTGTCTTATCATTTAACGACTCTTCTAGATCTGATATACGGATATTGACATCTGTACTTAGATTATCAATAGCCGTCATAAGTTCCTTACGAGTATCGTCTATATAATCTGTTAATTCTTGACGTCTACTTTCAAGCTCTTTTTTTAGAGTTTCAAATTCCTGGCTGTATTCAGCCATGTTTTCTCCAAAAATAAGCTGCTTAATAGCATCAATTTTAGAATTTGACTCTAATTGACTTTGATTACTTTGCTCTTTACTTCCTTTAGACATAATTTGATGAGGGATTCATTGCTTTATACCAAATCAAATATATAAAAAATGAGGATAAGCGCCTACAGATATAGGGATTATAATGATTCTGCCATAAATTCTTCTGCTTTTTCGACCATTTTTTTGCTCCCACAAAAGAAAGGAACTCTTTCATGTAGTTCTTTAGGTTGAAGATCTAATATCGAAGTATACCCATCACTTGCCTTACCTCCAGCTTGCTCTGTTATAAATGCCATAGGATTACACTCATACAATAATCTGAGTTTCCCCTTAGCGTTTAGAGAACTTTTAGGATACATATAAATCCCTCCTTTAATCATATTTCTATGAATATCAGATACTAAGGATCCAATATATCTAGACGTATATGGTCGATCTCCTTCTTCTGCTTGACAGTATTTTATATAGTTTTTTACGCCTTGTGGAAAATGTGTGTAGTTACCTTCATTTACAGAATAAATATTCCCTTCTTCTGGAAATTTCATATTAGGGTGTGATAAATAAAATGTACCTATAGCTGGATTCAATGTAAATCCATTAACGCCATGACCTGTTGTATACACTAACATCGTACTCGTACCATATATAATATATCCAGCAGCTACTTGGTTACGTCCTGGTTGTAAAAAGTCATCTATTGATACTGGAGTACCAGCAGGCGTAATCCTTCTGTAAATAGAAAAAATAGTTCCTACAGAAACATTTACATCAATATTAGAAGAGCCATCTAACGGGTCCATCAAGACAACGTATTTATTTTGATGATCGTCGTTATGTCCTTCTATAGTAATAAAATCATCATTTTCTTCACTACCGATACCGCAAACAATTTCTCTATTTTTAAGCGTATTTATGAATGTTTCATTTGCAATGACATCTAGTTTTTGTTGATCTTCACCTTGTATGTTTGTATCTCCAGCTCCGCCTAGTATGTCTACAAGCCCAGCTTTATTAACTTGATGATTTACCACTTTTGCAGCTAATCGTATTGAGTTGATCAAGCGAGATAATTCTCCCGAAGAGTATTGAAATTCTGATTGATTTTCAATAATAAATTCTCCTAGTGTTTGATTTTTACGAGCCATGGAATATATGTAGGTTATTTTTTTGCAAAAATATTCAAAAAAAACACCATAACTATAACGATTTCGTATTCTTTTGTCTATGAACTTCTCTTGACTTTTTGTTTTTAGCCGAAAATGAATTAAAAATTGTTCAGATAAGACTATTTTGAAAAACATAATATAGTTACGCATCAGAAAACAGATTAGATATGAGTGTATTTAAGTCATTTTTCAGGAAATAGAAAAAAGTCAAGAGAAGTTCTATATATATTTTTTTACTTTCGCTTACTCAAACCAGATTTCCTATGAACCATCTTATTCGCAAGGCTCAAGCCAAAGACATGTCAGATGTATTAGCGCTTATAACTGAACTTGCTGTTTTTGAGAACGAGCCTAATGCTGTCAATATCTCAATTGACACATTGATCACTCATGGCACAGGCTCTAACCCTCTGTTTACCTGTTTTGTAATAGAACATGAAGGGGAAATTGTAGGAATGGCATTAGTCTACTATAGATTCTCTACATGGGAAGGCAAATCATTACACTTAGAAGATCTTATTGTTTCAAAAAAATATAGAGGAAAAGGGTATGGCAAAGCATTATATAATGAAGTAATGCGTTATGCTAAATCACAAAATGTGAATAGAGTTGAATGGGTCGTTTTAGATTGGAATACAGATGCTATCAGTTTTTATGAGAATAGCGGAGCGCTTTTCTTAAAAGATTGGCATCTTGTTCAGATGAATAAAGAACGACTTCAAAAATATATTGATTCCATATCATAAATCACTTATGTATGTGATAAAAATGTGATTTTGCAGATGTAAAATCTATACGCTTTCGCGAAAGCGCATAAAAAAAGACAACCTAAGAAAATGCAAGTATTTAAATTTGGAGGTGCCTCCGTAAAAGATGCAAAAAGTGTAGAAAACATAATAACTGTCTTAGAAAAGACACATGCTACAAATACGCTTATTGTGATATCTGCTATGGGCAAAACGACCAATGCAATAGAAAAAATAATACATGCATACTTTCATAATAAAAATCAAGTTTCTGAAGCTATAGAAGCTTCTTATATATATCACCTTGATATTATTTCTGAACTTTTTCTCAAAAACCACCCTATTTTTGAAACAGTACACACCCTATTTAAAGATCTAAAAAACTTTCTAGATCAAAATAAATCTCCTAATTATGATTTTGTGTATGATCAAGTGATTTGTCATGGCGAACTTATATCTACAAAAATTGTAAGTGCTTTTCTATCTGAAAAAAACATTAAAAATCAATGGATAGATGCTCGCGAACTCATAAAAACAGATACAAATTATAGAGACGCTAAAGTAGACTGGGAAACAACTCAAAAAAATATTCAAAATACGATTCAAAAAGAAGGAGTTTATATTACGCAAGGTTTTATTTCTTCTGAAGAAAAATCACCTTCAGGACCAATAAGAATTGTAATTTTTTCTGATGGATTTACTACAGTTTGTAATAAGTTTTTGTCTTGAGATAAATAAGCAAGCACTCGTAACTCAATCTGAGAATAGTCAGCTGATACAAAAATTTTACCCGCGTCAGGCTTAAAAGCCATTCTTACCGTACTACCTAACCTATCAACCGGTATATTTTGAAGATTTGGGTTGGAACTTGATAATCTTCCAGTTGCTACACGTATCTGTGAATAATCAGTATGAATTCTTTCTGTTTTTTTATTTATAGAAGCAGGAAGTGCATCTATATAGGTTGTTTTTAACTTAAACAGCTCCCGATATTGAATAATATAACTCGGTATAGGGTGCTCCTTAGAAAGCTCTAGCAATACATCGTTATCAGTAGAATATGCATTGCTTTTTCCACTTTTCTTCTTTGGAGTAAGTTGCAAATGATTAAAAAGAAGATCTGCAACCTGGTTTGATGAATTTAAATTAATAGATGCATACTGATCACCAACCAAAGCAATAACTGTATTTTTGATTTCACCTATTTTCTTTATAACCGTTTTATCTAGTTGTTCTAAAACAGAAGGATCGCAAGAAATTCCTTTTATCTCCATGGGAACAAGCACATCAAGTAATGGCATCTCTAAGTCATAATATATTTTTTCTACATTCTTTTCTTTTAAAAG
>CAKZKZ010000593.1 GCA_937124495.1 uncultured Dokdonia sp.
CATAGAAGTCTTACAGAGTCGCTACGAGCGATACAAGTATTTTCTTTTGTTTGCTTTATTTGTATGGGGTATTATGCTTTTTCCCTCTCTCGAGAAGTATTATTTGTATGTGCTATTTTCGGAGCTTTAACATTGTTGTATGCGTTACCAGTTTTTTCGCGAAAGCGTAATTTACGTTCATTTTATGGTGCAAAAATGTACACGATTGCTCTTGTTTGGGCAGGAGTGACCGTAATTCTTCCGGCGTTAGATAGTATACAAGGATTGCAGATGGATGTTTGGATTTCTTTTGTACAACGATTTTTATTTATCATTGTAATTACATTACCATTTGATATTCGAGACCTGAATTATGATCGTGAGGATATTCATACGATCCCTAAAAGTCTAGGGGTGAAACATACTAAATTTTTAGGTATAGGTTTACTAATTGTGTTTATTATACTGGAATTTTTCAAACATGAAATTCAGTGTAAAAACGTATTTGCTTTATGTATAGTAGGAGTGTTTTCGGCTATATTTCTAATAGCATCTTCAGAGAAGCAATATAAGTATTATGCTTCCTTTTTTGTGGAAGGGTTGCCTATGATTTGGTGGGGTTTATTGTATTTGATATATATATTATTGTCCTAATTCACGAGCTAATCTTTCTTTAAGCGCATTTTTTTCATCTTTACTTACGGTCTCAACTTTAGGATTATTCATAGCCTTTGTAAGCTTTGTGTTATTTGCAGTATACGTTCTACATGCTCTACAATACACTAAATGAAAAGTAAGCTTTATTTTCTCTAGAAAACTAGCTTCTTTGTATTGATTTTTGTCACAGATGTGATTTGCTTCGTGACATTCTAATTTTACTTTCATATTTTTTTCTTAGTATTTTGAGTATTAAAACCAGCTTTTTTCCATGCAACTAGCCATAGCTGTACGGGCTCTGTGTATTATAACCCAAAAGTTAGACGGAGTAATATCAAATTCATTACAAATAGTTTCTGTATCAAATCCATCTATTGTTTTCATTCTGAAAATACTTCCTTGTTTTTCTGGAAGCTTTGATAAACAGTGATATATAGCTTCTCCTAATTCCTCGTTTTGAATTTGATCTTCAGCAGTTTTATCAAACGGATCTGCAACACGCTCTTCTAACCAATCACCTTCGCTCTCGTCATCTTTATAATTAATATGAACCTCTGCTTTCCCTTTTTTGGAATTAGACTTTCGGTAATGATCAATAATCTTACGTTTAAGGATAGATATAAGCCAAGTACGCTCACTTGCTTCTCCTTTAAAGTTCTTCATAGACTTAAGGCCAGCAAGGAATGTCTCTGATATTAAATCTTGAGCCATCTCTCGATCATTTACACGAGCGATTGTATAATTAAATAAGTAATCTGAATATTGATCGACCCATTTTGTAGGATCTATTTGGTTTGATGGCATAGCCTATTGTATCGAGGGTTTAAGCAAAAATAACAATTGTTAGTAAAATTTTCGGGTTTAATATCAGTTTTATCTGCGATTATGCCAAAATGTTAAATCTTTAGCTATTGTATTTGTTAATTTTTTTAAAGGAAAAGGCTTTGTGTGCTAGGACTTTATAGGCTTAAATTGTTATATGTGTAAAGAAGCTTTGATTCACAAAACTTTAACTTTGTTAGCTTTTATTTCATTCTAATTTTAAATTCATATTGCTATGAAAAAACAACTACTTTATGTATGCACAATGATGCTCTTTTTAACAAGTACGAGCGTATTTTCCCAATGGTTAAATTTTGACGATCAAACAGCAAATCGTATTGTTATCTCAACAATATCTGACAATGATGATCCTAATGTCGTAGACGATATGGAAAAAGATTTTCTGGTAGCAGATTTTGATAATGATTCTTTTCAAGATTTAGTCGTAGTACGGAAAAACCCATTTTCATTTGAAGGAGCTAAGACAGATCTTTTATTATTAAATAATGGTAATGGAGTACTAGAGGATAAAACGGATATACTTGCTCCAGAATTTTTAACAGATCCTACAGATGCAAGAGATGCTATTACTATAGATGCAAATGGTGACGGCTGGATGGACATTTTTATAGTAAACACGTTCCAAGATCAACCTAAGCTTTATATAAATAGAGGAGATGATACCAATGGAGATTGGTTAGGTTTAGAAGATCAATCAGATTCAAGACTGCCTACACTTACCATAGATGTAATACAGTTTTGTGCAGCAATTGCAGGAGATGTTACAGGAAACGATAGTCCAGATATCTATATGGTAAATTACAGCCAAACTGGCCCTGTCTTAGATGTGTTATATATAAATGATGGTACTGGTAATTTTACAGAAGAAGCTCAAAGTCGTATGGGAAATATGCGTACTTCTAGTTTTGGAACGGCAACAGAATTACACGATGTAGATAATGATGGAGATTTAGATATCATTAAATGTCTTGGTGTAGGAGGAGGTGCTGTAGCCCCCTTTAATGATCAAGGTCTTTTTACTATGTTTAATAATGGAGATGGAACATTTACAGATTTTCAACGATTTCCTGGACAAGCCCCATATATGTTTACAGGGAGTGATCTTGACGATGATGGAGATTTAGATTTTTATGTTGTAGATGATTTTCAAGATTATGTAGCTTATTCAGGAACCATACAGATAGATCAAAATGTAGATTATAATCAACAAATGTTGACTTCAGATCGTACAGATGTATGGGGAGGCAATGTTAAAATGGTAGACTTAGATGGTGATGGAGATGATGATGTAACGATAGCTAGTGTTGATACAGATGAACCACCTTGTGATACATCTGAAGATAATGGACAAGCAGGAGGAGTAAGGACCTTTACACTGTTTGAAAATGAAGGTGTATTTAGTGGAAATATTATTGATCCTTATGAAAATCAAGACAACATATGGAATATTGGGAATTACGATCAAGATTTTATAGACATAAATAATGATGGTCTTTTGGATCTTATACTTGGAGCTTGTGAAGGGTATATGATTCTGATTCAAGAAGAAACATTAGCTATAGATGATGAAACGACTTCTATTAGTGAGACAGTATCTATATTTCCTAATCCTAGTAATGGAATTATGAATATACGTATGAACGATGTGCAGAGTGAAGAAATTGAAATAGATGTATATACAGTAACGGGAAAATTACTTACTTCGATTTCTCGAAATTCTAGCCTAAGCAACACACAACTATTTGATGTAAATATCGCCGAAAAAGCAAGTAGAGGTATTTATTTCATGAAATTCACTACAGATAAAGGAACTACTACTAAGAAGATAATTATAGATTAGATTTCATACTTAAAAGGCAAGCTTGCACCACACAAAAGCTTGCCTTTTTACAACCAAACACATTGAATTATATAGCTGTTTAGTTCTGTTTTTCTAATGTTGTTTTTATAGTTAGATTTCGATTTTCTATAAAATCTTTCATATGCTTTTTAAGAAATAATGAGTCAAATAGTTTTCCAAATACCCCATAAGGAGTATTGTATTTGATGATATCTTTCATAAACACAGTATCTCCTTTTTGTTCAAAAAAATGTTGATGTCTAAACGATTTGAAATTTCCTTCTATCATTTCATCTACAAAGTAAGAGTGGGCTTCATAAGCTGATATCAAAGAAGTATGCGTCAAGAATACACCAAAATGTTTTCCACGCCAAGTGACAGTCTCATTATATTTTATAATACCAGAAGTAACACCAGCGATAGCTTCTTCCTTTGTGTGAGATGCTGTTTTCTTATGAAAATCAATATCTAAAGAAAGTAAAAAGGCCTTTTCTATGGTACTCTGAATTTCTGTGTGTAATGTGATTTCTGTCATGCAGTTAATTCTTTTAATGCTGTTTCTAAATCCTTAAAGGAGAATGTATATCCGTAATCGAGCAATCGTTTAGGAATGACATTACGGCTTTTTAATAATAATTCTGTTTCTGTGCGAATCATAAAAGCACCAAGTTCTAATAGTGTCTTGCCAGATGGTATCCCAAAAGGAACCTTAAGTGTCTTGCGTAATAAAGACATGACTGTTTTATTATCTGACGGATGAGGGGATACGACGTTTATTGGGCCTTTTATGGTTTCATTTTTTATACAAAAGTCAATAATTTGCACAAAATCATCTTCATGTATCCAACTGAATTTTTGATCTCCCGATCCCTGTTTTCCGCCTAAACCTAACTTAGTTATTTTTATGATAGACTGTAATGCACCTCCATTTTTGCCTAAAACAATAGCCGTACGCAACGCAATTTTACGAGTGGTGGGTGTTTCTGTTTCAAAGAATGCTTTTTCCCATGCTTTTGCAACACTCACAGAAAATCCTTCGCCAATCTCTCCAGATGCTTCATCCATCTCTTTGTCTAAAGAATGTCTATATATGGTCGCTGTAGATGAATTCAACCACAGGTTGGGTGGGTTTTTACATAACTTAATAGCTTCTCCCAGTACCTTGGTACTATCTACTCGAGAATTTAAAATAAGGTCTTTGTTTTTTTGATGATATCGACAATCTACAGATCTTCCCGTCATATTGATGAGAACATCAGCGCCTTCTATTTCAGAAGCCCAATCACCTATTGTTCTAGCATCCCAAAGCACAATTCTACAATTGCTTTCTGGCTGGGTACGCTTTCGCGAAAGCAAAACAATGTCATCAAATGCATCTTTGAAATACGATGTGATAATCGCTCCTAAAAAGCCAGTTCCTCCTGCAATGATTAATTTACTCATAATTTATTGCGTTATGGTTGGTCCTTGTACTCGTTGAATAATGGTAGATTTTGATTTTTTACGGCCTCTTAAAAATAAGAATAAGTTTAAGAATAGCATAATACCTAAATAGATAGAGAAACCTCCCACTTTAGTACTTAAAACTTCTATTAGACTTTGGTAGGTTTCATTAAATTCATAGCTCGATATTTTAAGTATAGAAAGACCAAAACCAATGTTTAATAAATAAAAACCTACTTCAAATAGCCGATTTGTAGAGAGTGCGATCTCTTCTCGTCCTTTGAAAATTTCTATCATAAAAATACGTCCATTCTTAAATAAGGTTTTTGATACAAAAAAGGTGAGCAAAATAATGATAGGTAAGTAAATAAGGTAACCGATAATAATTTTTGAAGTTTCCATAATAATAGTTGTTTATAGGTGTTGTTTTTGAGATGTAAAAAAGAGTTGTAATACAATTATATTCATATAATGTAATGCGGCTAGGATGAGTATAATACTTCCTGTATGCGTAGCTATGGTGTCAATGATGTTGTATGGATTCCTTACCGTTGTCCAAGTAGAGATGCTATAGATTGCATATCCTATATTGACTAAGTAATAGCCTGTCAATAAAATGTTATTGATATACAAACATAATTGTGCATTATTGGGCATAAGATGTAAGACAAAGATATTTCCGTTACGGTAGCATATCAGTCCGATCTTGTAGATGATAAAAATCATAATACACCCATAAATAAAGTATGTGATGATGTTATAATTCATAATGAATGAACTTATCCTGTTGATATGATAGGAATAGAAAATAAAATGCAACAATACCAGAAGCTCCCCAAACAATAAATATGGATTCATTAATTCCCGAGAATAAAAATGCTAAAAGAAGAGAAGTAATGATGCCATAAATTATGAGAGGCTTTTTTAGTGATACTTTTATTTTAGACCAATTTGTAATATAAATAAAGAATGATGTTAACTGTATCAAACCAAGTAGTATTTGAAATAATATACCTCCCCAAAAAGTGAGATATAAAACTATGGTTGTAATCATCCACCATTTATTTGTTTCATAAATTAATTTCATAACGTTCTTATTTTTCTGCGGTGATGAGGTAATACCCAAAATCTTTCATGTGTAATCCAGAGGTAAGCGCATAAAAAGATGCTTTTAGATTATCCCAACTTTGTTTTTTAATAGGTTCTCCTTTTGTTATTTTCTTTAAAAGAAATAAAGGAATTGCAAATGGGACATGAAATACAGAAGGCGCTACACGAGGAGATATATCTTCTACATTGACTTTTGAAAAGCCTATCTTTTCTAAGTTTTCTTTGACTTCCTGTATGATCCCGAGACCTTCTAGACTCCATTTTTCACAGAGCTTTCTATAACTATAAGAACTCCCAAGACATAATTTATGTGGTGATTTTTTTAAGAACGCATCTCCAATAACGAGTCGCTTGCCAGGCTTAAGCATGCGATATGCTTCTTTGAGCGTATCTACACTATGACCTGAATGACAGAAACTTTCCATGGCAATAGCGCCATCAACACTATTTGATGATATAGAGGTGTTCCTAAAATCTTCTTTGACAATCACCGCAGGATACTTTTTTAATAATTTGTTTCCTTCGGTTACTTGAAAATCAGAGACCGTGACCCCTATCATGGATAATGCAGCATGTCTATCTAAAAAATGACGCATGGTTCCTCCCATACCACAGCCTAAATCTGCTACAAATTGTTTTGAAGAAGAGAGTTCAAGTCTTTTTAAAACTTGTGTATTCATCTCATTGAGCATGGTATCACGTCGTAACAGATTTGTTTTTCCAAAAGAAAAATACCCAAAATGCATATTAAAATCTTGGCTCCAAAAAGTGTAATCCTCTGTTGCTTCATCATAAAACGTCTTAATTTCTTTGCGGGTAGCATGTGTCTTTTTAAGATCGGTATGAATGGTATGTGATAGTGTTGTATTCATATCTATGAAATTTTAAAGGATTCCGTCTAAGTTGTGTATAAACAGTGCTGTAAATATTTGACCACAACCTCCTAAAATAATTAGCCAATTTGGAATAGGAATGCTCATAATTTTTCTGAATTTATAGTGTGCAACATAAAAGTGAAATACAATGACAAGGGTAGCGGTAGAAGCATCCAACTTTTTTCCCAAGGCAAGTAATAACTTCCTAGAAATAATAATAAACCTCCCATGTATAATTGAAAACGAGTACTAAAAGGTTTGTACATGAAAAATAGTAGCCCAGTAATTCCCTGAAAAACCCCAAGAATAAGCACACATATAGCAGCTAGTATCCAAAACCCGTTTACTATAAAATTTAATAAACTTAAAACAATACATAGTCCCATTAAAAAGTAGTTGATGATTTTTGTTGTTTTCATGAGTAAGTGCCTTTTGTGTGAATTTTGTTGAAATAAGCTAATTGCTCTTTTGATAGATATAAAAAGTATAGACTTTAAATTCCGCCTAAAACCATACTTATGATCATAGCTATGTCCCGTCCATAACTAAATTCTTTACTCATAAAAAGAAGAGCGATTGATATGGATGCTATTACTCCATAATAGATAAAATGTTTCTTAAGCTGTGTCGCTATTGATTTCCATTTCAATACATAAATGAAGAATAGTGTAAGTTGTGATATCCCAGTTATGATCATGAACAATAAGCCAAAATAGGGTATGATAAAAAGTATAGCATTAACGATAATAATTACCTTGTTTATTTTGAATAGTGTTTTCATAATCAGAATATTTTAAAGTTTCAGAAAATATTGAAACTTGTAATTAAAAAAATAGTTGCATATCTGTCAACGCATTAATTTTAATATGGTTTTTGTGATCCAGTTTTCTTTTTGTTCAGTTATTTTCTCAAGCATATTATCAGCTCTTGAGACAAAATCATACAGTTCTTCTGTCTTTGCTTTAAAATGAGCTGCTTTTGTAGATTCTTCTCCATCTATCGCACTAATATCGTGTAGTACTCTTAAGGTGGGTTTGATCTCTCTTCGACTACGCTCTTTGGCTATTTTACGAGCCAACTCATCTATATTTCCTTCCGCAGAGAAGAATTCCTTACGCTCTCCAGGTTTGTATTCTTTAAATACAATACCCCAATCCATAAGCGATCGTAAGTTCATACTTGTGTTCCCTCTAGAAATATGAAGCTCTTCCATAATATCCTCCATACTTAGTGGCTCTGGCGATATCATAAGTAATGCATGTATTTGTGCCATAGTCTTATTAATACCCCATTGAGAACCTAATGCTCCCCAAGTTTGAATAAATTTTGATTTTGCTTCTTCAAATTTCATACTTCAAAGATACTACTATTTTTGAACTTTCAAAATATTTTGAAACATTTATAAGTTTAATAGTTTGTTTGGGTTGGAGGCGGGAAGTTTTTTGAGATCTTTAATTTCGTTGAAGGAGATTGAGTGATTTGATTTCGCCGAAAGGCAAAAAATAAATCGTATCCAAATCCCGTTTTGTGATTTTGAATTTACTGATTGCTGGATGATTGAAAAAAGAAAAGAGAACAGAGAGC
>CAKZKZ010000594.1 GCA_937124495.1 uncultured Dokdonia sp.
TAATTTTATATCCGTTTTAGCAGAATCTATGTATTGAAGTCTCCTATAAGCATCAGCAAGAGAAAATAAGGTGCTATTATATTGAATATTATATTTTCCTTTATAGGGTTTAACCCTTTTCCATAAACTTTTTAGAGTATCAAGTGCTTCTTGATTTTCTTCAACGTTTAGTTTGATTTTTACTATGCTTAAATTTATTCTGTAATCAAGGCTTATATTAGGAAAAGTTTTGTTGTAGTTATAAGAATTTATAAAATCTGATAATGCCTTACTATAATGTAAATTATTATAAAATAGAACCCCTCTGTCATAATATGCTACTGCTGCGTATGCATTATACTTTTCATTTTTTTTTGTTAATTGTATGATTGTATCATATAAGTCAATTCTATGATGATCTTTGTCAAGAGTTTTTCTATAGAAACATCCTCTAATTATGTTAATAGTATCTTTTTCTTTTTTCCCTTTATAGAAATATGCATTCGCATATTTTGTAGCTTCTAGAGTTTTAGAACTTTTATAATACTTCCTATATTCATTATCTAATGTTTTAAAATCTAATTGCGTAAGATCTTCTTGGAATTCTTGTTGGGCGTGTGTAGAAAAGATGAAAATGAAGATACTTATAAAAGCATACACTATTTTTTTGATCATATAGTAGGATTTAAAAACATAAATATAAAACAACTCTAGTAATCTTTTTCTAGTGTTAGCACAATTAGTTTTCTCTTTTCTCTTGTTGGTTATAACTACTCAGATATGACTTATTCTGAGTTTGTTAAATTGATTCTTTTATGTGTGTAAAACACCATTCGTGATTTTAAAATCAAGAGTCTTTATGTTAAAATCACGAGATACTTCTCTTGTAATCCCGAGAAAAACAGTGAATATTTGAAATATCATGATGATAAGGGCGGTCTCTGAAAAGCCAATGATAGAGTAGGAATCATTGAATTAAATAATTATGAAAAAAAATAAATTGCTTTTAGCTTTAATTACCTTTTGTTTAATTTCTGCATTTGCATTTTCTCAAGAAGAAAATATTGTTAGGTTAAAACCTATTTTAGGACAAGGGTATTTAGTATTTAATAAAACAAATTATCCAAATGTAGATCATTGGGATGTAGATATTATAAAACGTTCACATGGAGAAGGTGAATATCAAGATCGTATAATAGAAAGGGAAGAATTACCCCAAAACATAAATTATATGTTTATTCCTGTTGACTATAGAAGGCAGAGTACGGCTGTTAACTATTTGGTAAACGTTAGGGGAGTTAGTAGTAATGGACAAACGATAGTGGCCAATAATAGAGTTCAACTAAATGATAACAATGGTCCTTCTTTTATAGAACAAAGGACTGATGGTTCATTACCAGCACAAAGAGAATGTGAAGTTACTTGTGTAAGCGGTACATATGCGTATGCGATTGCACAATATAGTTTTCCGCACCTACCCACTACGCATTTAGTGTTCGAACAAGCGCTTAGGGCTTTTGATCCTCAAGATCAAGTTGCTAATGCCTTTTATTATTATAATAATGTTCCTTGTCACCCTTCAGATCCTGATTGTATAGGGCCATTAGCAAATAGTAATCAAGTAGATTATTATTTACCTGCAGGGATAATTCCGCTTACAGGAAATGTCTATGCTAGAAAAAAAGGATTAGGTATTTGGGATGGTTTAACTCTTGTTACCAATCAATTATCTAGTCCTGCTACTATTTGTTCACCTAATTACTCTATAAACAGTGCAATAAATGCACTTGTGGGCAGCCTTAATTCTTCTTCAAGTCTTAATGGCCTAGTATTAGAATGTGTTCTTGCAAATAATAATGGTAATGGAGGTAATGGAGGAGACGATGGAAATGATGGAACTATAGGTGGCGGAGGTCCAAGAAATGTAGATGTAATAGGTGATTTTTTTGATAGCTTTTGTTTAGATGAAAATGGGTTTCCTCGTACATGTGAAGATCCAATGGTTGGGGGAGATGTATTAGACCCTATCAGTGAGATCATAATACGTGATCTTAATACTAACAATCCGCCAACGATTCTTAATGTGCTTGAGAATCCAAATGAATTTGTTTTTAGCTTAGAACCAGGACTTTACTCTTTTGGATTTGCATTTAAAGATGGAGATTTCCTAGAAGGTATCAAAGAGTTTAAAAGAGATTTTTCGTACGAGATAACTAGAGAAGAGCGTAGTTTAATTACTATTGATGTTTTTCCTACGCCAATAACCGAAAATCAATTTCAGATTAATATGACACCTGAAGCAACAATGTCTTTTAAATATGAATTAAGAGATGGAAATGGTAGATTATTAATTGATAAGACTTTTGAAGCAGAAGGAGGAAGAAATATGGAAGCATTAATTAGTGGAATCGAAATTCCAAGAGGATTGTTATTTCATGTTTTTAGATTTCAAGATGGATCTATAAAGACAATTAAATCTTTTAAGTAATCTTATCGATATTATTTAGTTTTACTTGGATACTCAACAGTAGATATACATACCCCCTTCTAAAAAAAAATAAGAAGGGGATATGTTTTATAACCTTAAATCTTACAATATAATTTGCTGTTGTTGAACCTAAGTACGCTTTCGCGAAAGCGAATACAGCTACATAATAGGTTTTTTCAAATATATTTTATTCTTCTAGCCATCATATATATAGCCTATTTGATCAAACAGACTATATATTAAGCATCATTTTATTGTAAGAAATAACAGCTTGTATATATGTAATCATAGTCAGTCTGATACTTATATACTACATATACCATTATCAGAATCTTTTTCTATATCGAAACATTCAAGTGAAGAATCACTTTGAGGATCTGTAGTACAAGTGGTATGACAACTGGTATTAAGACCGGTATGACAAAGATCTGTATGTTCAGTTCTCCCTCCTCCAAAAATATAATGTGTGTTTACTGTTAATCTAGCTATATTAAATCTTTCTAATGATAATTTTTTTTGCTCTTTTTTCATGTTACTTTTCATTTATAAATTATGAAATAAACTTAAAATATAATTTCTGGTTTAAGGCTAATTATAGGTACCTACTTGTCGTTTTTCCGTAAAATAGACTTACTTATGTCATTTTTTTATGTTTTCTATTGACTTTATATAATAGGAAGGATAAATTCCATATTTTTTATAAAAAAACTTAGAAAAAGATTCTGCATTACTAAAACCAGATTCTTGAGCAATGGTTTTAATGGTATATTTTCGAAAAGTTTTATCTTGTTTTAATCTTTCTAAAGCGTAGTTAAGACGAAGGTTTCTTAAATACACACTAAAACTTTCATTTTTTAAATAATTAAACGCTTGTGAAAAATAAGGTCTATTGGTGCCTATTTGCTGTGCTAATTTGTCAGAGTTTATGGAGTGAGTTAAAAATAGCTTATTCTCTTCAAACCGTTTTAAATATTCTTTGGTCTTGATAAAGATTTCATCAGGAATACTAGGTTTCTCTTGTATATTTTTATGTTCTTCTTTAGGTTTTTTTGATGAACCTTTTTCTTGACGTAGTTTCAAGCGTTTTTTATATTTATTTTTTTGGATGAGAGAGTATGTTAAAACTAGAAGAACAATACTCATTATAACTGAAAAAATAATTAGAATGATTTTTGATTTTTGATTTTTTGAGTCAAGAGATGCTATTGTATTTTTGTGATTCTCTAATAGAATTGGAAGCTCATATTTAGTTTTAATCGCATTATTTATAGATTTATAATTAGTGTCAAGAATACTATCAAAAGTGTATATCTTTTTTAAATACTTTAACTCACTAGTGACATCGCCTTTCTCTGAGTAATAAT
Organism: uncultured Dokdonia sp.; assembly: GCA_937124495.1. Classification (GTDB taxonomy): domain Bacteria; phylum Bacteroidota; class Bacteroidia; order Flavobacteriales; family Flavobacteriaceae; genus Dokdonia. The sequence continues at coordinate 3,832 of CAKZKZ010000594.1, forward strand.
TTCTTATGTATTTATATCCTTCTAAAGTTTCAGGTAAAATGGTTGCTGAATTATCAATGATAGAATCCATTTTGAAGAAGTAAGATAATGCTAGCTCTTCTTTCTTATGTTTAAGATGTGATTTCCCTATGTAATAATAGGCTGAACTTAAACTTTCTTTATGGTTAATTCGACTCATATAATTTAAAACACTATCCATTTTCGGAGTTGTGGTTATATTGTATTGAGTATCTAATTCATTAATCGCTTGTAATAATAAAAAGTAATAGTAATAATTATCATTCTCTTGGTTAACATTATTATTTGCTCGAATTCCTAATTCTATGAAGGTATTAGAAGAATCTACATAATTTAGTTTTCTATAGGCGTTGGCTAGGTTAAAAAGGATTCTATTATATGTAATAGGCTTTGTATCCATATAGTTAAGAGGTTCTATTGCTTTCCAATACATTTTTAAAGAATCAAGCGCTTCCTGATTTTCTTCTATTCTAATTTTTAGAGCTGCAATACTTAGGTTGATATCAAGAGCGAGATTCTCTTTATTAAGACCAGTATTATATTTATTTGCTTTTATATAGCTGTCAAGAGCTTCATCATATTGATACTTATAAAAATAATAATATGCTTTTTGAAGATGAGCTTTAGCTGGGAGATTACTTTCCTTAAGCTTTGGCGCTAAAGTAATAATAGAATCATATAGGTCTAATCTTTCATTTTTTTTATAGAGAATAGCCCTGTAATAATAGCCTTTGGCTATATGGATGGTATCCTTTCGCTTTTGTGCTTTATGAAAATAGGCGTTTGCATACTTTATTGATTGAAAGGAATCTAGTTTCTTATAATATTTTTCAAAATTTGAGTATAATGTTTCATAATCAAGCTTATCTAGTTGTTCATAATACTCTTGCTGGGCTTTTATTAGGGGAATAAAAATAAGTGAACTTATAACAAGAAGAACTATTTTTTTGATCATATAGCAGAAATTAAACATTATAAATATATGAAAACTAGGACAGTGTATTTAATCATCTATTTGTTTGTTTCTTGAATCATCAATAATGGTATATATAGGTGATTTTTATGATCACTTCGTTACGATCATATTATTAAAAGTACTACTCGTAATTTACAAAACCTAGACTCGCAATTTCGGAAATGCGAGATGCTTGTCTTGCCTTCTTTCTAAGAATATTTAATATTTGAAGTGTTCAGAACAATAAAACATTTTTTGAAACTTCAAAAACATAATGCTATCCATACTTGATAAAAGTCGCAATTATAAAAAGCGAATAAGTAGTGTTTTTGAAATAGCTATCGTAGATAGTACGATCAATCCATCTTACATATTGGAAGACTACATCTTTTAGAGATGTATGATTAATGACCTGACATAAAAAAACAAAACCATTAAAAAGGTGACAAAAAGCTTGAAAATTCTAGACATGATAATTTTTTTATAAAGTAAAAGGAAAAATTGAGATGAAATATAACTTTTATGCGAATGGTTATTTTTTGTTTACGTATGCAATAAAATTATTGGTTCTGCGATAAAGCGAGAATTATTTGGCTTGTTTGAGTGTAATTCGATATGTTTATTTCAAAATTTTCACCCTTCAAACTTATCGATTATTTCTTGTACACGTCCTACTTCGCCGGTTGTCAATTGCACTTTTATTCCATGAGGATGATTTGATGATTTAGTTAAAAGTCTGACTATTATACCTTCTGTTAATTCTCCCGTTCTTTGATGTGGTTTTTGAATAACTTCAACTAATAAACCAATTTTTACATTTTTTCTCTGCCTTCCATCTTTCATATTATATATTTAAAAAAATAAAAAAGCCTATCAAATTATTTTGATAGGCTTTTCTTAAAAAATTAACTAGTAATAGATATATTATAATACTCTTACGTTTACTGCGTTTAATCCTTTTCTTCCATCTTGTAAGTCAAACTCAACTTCATCGTTTTCACGAATTTC
>CAKZKZ010000595.1 GCA_937124495.1 uncultured Dokdonia sp.
CTTCTGCATAATAATTTAGCATGGACAACATACCAAAGCCATTATAATTATGTGTTCTTATATCATTGCTGCTACTAGCGTTAACAACATCTTTAGTTTCAATTATTTTAGAATCTACTCTCTGTATTTCTGAGTCTGACGATAAGTTTTCAGCAGTTTCTTCAAGCCTGTTAATGCTACCAGTTTCTTTACTAGTATTTACAGTACTTTGATTTACTTTAAGTGTGTGTTCATTAGATAAAGTTGTCCAATATTTTCTACTACTTTTAAACTCTTTATACTTTTCTTCCTGATAGCTATTTTCAATATCTTGAATATGTTTTTCTGTATAGCCTTTCTTTTTACTAGCGTCATATTCTATACTTAAATCAACTTCAATGTCTTCTTGAATTGTCATTTTTAAGCTAATAGAAGCAGATACATCTGCGTATTCGAAAGAATAAAAAGCAGGTTGAAACCCTAATTCTAATAGAGATTTATTACCAACCTTTGTTTCAGAAAGCCTGGTAATTTGTTTAACGGAATTGGTATCTAAGCGCTCTTGCGCGTCAGCAATACCTAAGGCTAGCCCAGTTACAATACTACTAACATCTACGTTTTGTAGTATTTTGGCACCTTGATCAAGTGTGTTAATGTTTGCCATATTTAATTGTTTTTAATGGTTAAAAAGGAGAAATTCCCTCGGGCAAATCCATGGCTATTTTTGGATTTACAGATTCTTTTCTCACTATAAAATAATTGTGTTTTTTTTGTAATCGGGTTACCTGATCTTTGTTTATTTTATAACCTCTTAAAAGCCAGTTTAACAATTCATCAGTTATAGGATGTTTTCCTTTTCCTATTTCCTTTTGTGCGTTTGTTAATACTGTTTTAGCTTCTTCTTGTTCTTCTTTCAAGATGTGTTGTATGGCTTGTCTTTCACAAACAAAAGCATTGTGTTTTTTTACCAATACATTGGTTTCTTTATCAGCTAAAAAATCTCTGTAGTTTTTACAAAAAGATATAACTTCATCATAAGAACCTAGTTGCTCTAAAGCTTCCATAACACATTGACTATAATGCTGAAAAAAGATATCACTGTCTTTTGTTTGTTGCATCATTTTGATGGCTTCTTTATAGTGGCGTAGAGCTTCTTTATAATTACCCTCTAGGCTATACATTTTTCCTTTTTCTGCAAAACGTATGTGCAATGTTTCTTTTGTGTTTGTTGTGTTCATTAGGCTACTATTTCTGATGTTGTTTCTATATCATTTAATTTTGCTTCTACATAGCGTGCTATCAATCTTTTTAGCGGAGGAGACGTCCATGATTGCCCTTCTGTATTTGGAAGTTGTTCTTTTGATACAAATTGACTTAATAACGCAAGTGTCTTTTCTAGATCTACGATATCTATTTTAAGACAGCAATCTGATGTAAGCAATGGTTTAATAGAGCAGTTAAGTCCATTATTTTTGTAATCTTCTACTACCTGTATTGCTTCTTGAACAGGAAGTCCCTCTTCTAATTGAACAGGAAGATTTTGAAGAACAGGATCTATGATTTCTTCAGGCATTCCTACTTTTTCTAGTAACACTTTTCTATAATTAGGGTGTGTTGTGACTACATTCTCAAGAACAATTTCGAATCGTTGGTGACTCTCATTAAGAATGCTTAAATGCTTGCTTGATCCATATTTACGCCATAAGTTTTGACTAGTCTTATAGGGTATATTTATAAATGGAGGTGTTGCTTTAAGCTCGCTACAAAGTTTTTTTAATAATGGTTTGTCTGAAGGATCGACGCTAATGGTATAGGTGTCTTTATTAGCTTGTGAGGCAACTACTTTTGCATCTATTCTTTTAGAAAATGCATCAACAGTCGCTTTTGAAACACCTCCGATAACAATGCCTGATTCTTGCGTAAGCAAATGAAAAGCTTCTTTAAGATCACACCCTAAAAACTCACTTGCTTGCTTTGTAATTAAAGGAAGTAATGTAATGTCTTCTATGTAGATGCTGATGTCGTACGTTGTGGTGTCTGTAGGTACAGGAATAGAAGCATCTTGTACGCTTACTTCTAGACCTAATTGTGAAAGTGTTTCGGTGGCTTTATTGGCTATTTTTTTATCTACTTTATGTAATAAAACAGAAGGTGCGCCATAAATAAGTTTTGTGATAAGTTCCTGGGGAATTTCAAAGGCATCTGATAAGATTTTTGAGGCGATAGGTTTTGCAGTACCTATAGAATCTATAATAACAGAACTGGTCATAATTATTTTGTTTTTGAATCTGAGTTTCAAAATTCATACAATCGTGACGGATTTTTTAGGGGTAATAGGAGTTATTATTTAGGGTAAACACCCCTTTTTTAATTAGGTAAATTACTTGTACATTTTCAATTTTTTTACCTTAAAAGGAACTGTATGAAGGTATACGCTTTCGCGAAAGCGTACTCAGAAAAACAAGATGATTGTTCTTGTTTTGATTGCGTATTTGATCATTTCAAAACTCGTATATTTGTTGATATGATAAAATCAATGACTGGTTTTGGGAAGAGTGTTATACAACTTCCTGGAAAGAAGATTACCATTGAAATTAAGTCTCTTAATAGTAAGAGTCTTGATCTAAATGCACGCATCCCATCTACGTACAGAGAGAAAGAACTTGCTATGCGTAACCGAGTTGCAAAATCATTATTACGCGGAAAAGTAGATTTTGCCTTGTATGTAGAAAGTACTGGTGAAAACACAAACACCAAAGTCAATGAAGGGATTGTAAAAGAGTATATGCGACAGTTAGGAAATGTAACAGATAGTGATCCTGTTGAGCTTCTAAAAATGGCTGTGCGTCTTCCAGATGCGTTAAAAGTAGAGCGTGAAGAGATGAATGAAGATGAGTACAAAAGCATCCTAACGATCTTAGATACCGCACTAGAAGAAATTAATGCATACAGATCTGATGAAGGTGCGTCTTTAAAAGGAGAGTTTGATTTACGTATTAAGAATTTGAAAGCTTTATTAGAGAAAGTGATCGTGATGGATGTAGATCGTCTGGATAGTGTTAAAGTACGATTGGAAAAAGCAGTGGCAGATCTTAAAGTAGAATTGGATGAAAATCGCTTTGAACAAGAACTCATTTATTACTTAGAAAAGTACGATATCACTGAAGAAAAAGTACGTCTTAAAAATCATTTAGATTATTTTACCGAGACATTAGATTCTGATCATTCTAATGGTAAGAAACTAGGTTTTATAAGCCAAGAGATAGGTCGTGAGATCAATACCATTGGTTCTAAGTCTAATCATGCTCAAATGCAACAACTTGTTGTACAAATGAAAGATGAATTAGAGAAAGTAAAAGAACAAATGCTTAACGTACTTTAAATCTGAAAATATAGCGTGACAAAAATAGAACAACACTCAGGTAAACTTATTGTTTTTTCAGCTCCTTCAGGAAGTGGTAAAACAACGATTGTAAGACATTTATTAGCACAAGAAGAATTCAATCTAGAATTTAGTATTTCGGCAACAAGTCGTGAAGCTAGAGGAGAAGAACAACATAATAAAGATTATTACTTTATCTCTCTTAAAGAATTCAAACAACATATCAAAGATGAAGACTTTTTAGAGTGGGAAGAAGTATATAGAGATAACTTTTACGGAACGCTCAAAGAAGAAGTACATCGCATCTGGGCGATGGGGAAGCATGTTATTTTTGATATTGATGTTGTAGGAGGGTTACGTATTAAAAAGAAATTTCCAGAACGAACGTTAGCTGTTTTTGTAAAACCACCTAGTGTAGACGAACTTAAAATACGTCTTAAAAAACGCAAAACAGAGAGCGAAGACAAGATCAATATGCGTATTGCAAAAGCTTCTGTAGAGCTGGCAACAGCACCTCAGTTTGATCATATTATTCTTAATGATAATTTAGAGAAAGCATTAGGAGAAGCTGATCAACTTGTTTCAGAATTTATTAAAATTCCTTTACCTAGAGACGAGGAAGAAGAAGAGTAGATTGAAGATACAAAATAAC
>CAKZKZ010000596.1 GCA_937124495.1 uncultured Dokdonia sp.
CATAAGGAACATCAAAAATATTTAGAATACTATATAGAAATGAAAATCCCTACTGAGTTCTATTGGTATACTTTAGAAGCTGCTCCAGCAAATGATATACATTGGATGACTCAAGAAGAGATTATAACCTATAACATAGTAACTAATACACAATCTGAATTATTACGCTTACAAGAAAGATTATCATCTAATGATTTTGCAGGAAGAGGAACAGGTGAAAATCAAAAAAGTCAAGAGTTAATAACCGCTTATTTTAAAAATATTGGTTTAGAAAAATTTAAAAATAAGTATGTATCTCAGTTTACGTTTCTTGATGAAGAACTAAAGAGAAAAAGGGTAGGGAAAAATATTATTGGCTACATAAAAGGGAAAACGCACCCAAATAAGTATTTAGTTATAGGTGCACATTATGATCATTTAGGAATCGTGAATGATACTATATATAATGGCGCTGATGATAATGCTTCAGGAACAGCTGCCTTATTGGTTTTAGCAAAACACTTTTCAAAAAATCAACCTGAACATTCTATTATTTTTGCAGCTTTTGATGCAGAAGAATTAGGATTACATGGATCTAATTTTTTTGTGGATAATCCACCAGTTTCCATAACAGATATTAAATTAAATTTTAATTTTGATATGATAAGCCGTAATTCAAATAATGAGATTTATATTGTAGGAACATACCCTTATCCACAATTTAAATCTCTGATTGAAAAAAGTGCAAATACGAGTCCTTTAAAAGTATCTTATGGTCATGATGATCCTCAAGACAAAACCAAAGATTACTGGATGTTCTCTTCAGATAATGGTCCATTTCATGAAAAAGGAATTCCTAACATTACGTTTAGTGAAGAAGACCATCCTAGCTATCATAAACCTACAGACGATTTTGAAAATATACATCCAGAATTCTATAAAAATGTGGTTAGACTTATCCAAAAAACTATTGAAAATATAGATCAAAATTTTCCAAATAGATGATTGATAAACAAGATATTGATATAGCTTATAGAAGTATTAAAGGTGATATTATTAAAACACCTTTAGTACACTCATCAAAATTGAGTGCGATTTCTGGCGCTAATGTGTATTTGAAAATGGAGCATTTACAAGTAACAGATTCATTTAAAATACGAGGTGTTCTAACAAAATTAAAGAGTATTGATAGAAAACATTTTAATAAAATGTTTGTAGCAGCATCAACGGGAAATCACGCTGCTGCATTTGGATATGCTTCAGATACCTTTGGTTTTAAAGGAACATTATTTTTACCCACAAATGTGAGAGAAGAAAAGTTAGATGGAATCTCTAAGTACACTATTAAAAAGATCTTATATGGAAACTCTAGCATGGAAACTGAAAGAAAAGCAACTGAATATGCAAAAGAGATTGATGGTGTTTTAATTCATCCATATAATGATATAGAAATTATAAAGGGGCAGGGAACAATTGCTGTTGAAATAGCAGCGCAATTTCCCGAAGTAGATACTATCATAGCGCCCATTGGTGGAGGTGGGCTTATTTCTGGAATTTGTTCTTATTTTTCAGAAAATGAACATATATCTATTGTTGGTAGTCAACCAAAAAATGCATCAGAAATGGAGCAATCTATAAAAGCCAATAAAATTGTTGACCCAAGTGAGCAAGAAACTATTGCTGATGCCGCTGCTGGCGGTATTGAAGAGAATTCAATAACGTTTACTATCTGTAAAAAATACCTTTCAAATATAGAAGTTATTGAGGAAGATATGATTAAAAAAGCTACTGCTTTCTTATACAAATATCATAAAACGATTGTAGAACCTACTGCCGCATTGCCTGTTGCAGTATTACTATCTGGAAATAAGTATCGTAATAAAAACGTAGTATTAGTCTTAACAGGAAAGAAAATAAATAAACTATTATTAACCGAAATAAATGAAAATTATGGCAACTGTTATTAATCTAAAAGAAATAAAATCAATAGTTAAAAATATAGATGTAGTAGCAGCTATGGAAGAAGGATTCATTCAGTATAGCAATGGGAATACTGTAGTTCCTCCAGTTGGAGAATTATTATTTGAAGAGCCTAAAGGAGATGCACATATTAAATATGGTTATATTAAAAATGATGATGATTATGTTATAAAAATTGCTTCGGGTTTTTATGACAATGCAAAATTAGGAATCCCCTCTAGTCAAGGTTTAATGTTGCTATTCGATCAAAAAACTGGAGTCCCTAAAGCAGTTTTATTAGATGAAGGCTACTTAACAGATATTCGTACAGCAGCAGCAGGAGCTTTATCAGCTAAGTATTTTGCTCCAAAAGAAATAAAAGCAGTTGGTATTATAGGCACAGGAATACAAGCAAAATTACAACTACAGTATCTTCAAACCCATACTCCCTGTAATTCAGTTTGGGTTTGGGGACGTACTAAAGTCAATGCAGAAAAGTTTGCAAACGAGTTAGGGACAGATTTTGATATTCATATTGCTGAAAGCCCATCAGAACTAGCAAAACATTGTAATTTAATTGTTACTACAACACCCTCAGAATTACCATTATTAAAGGCAGAAGACATTCAAAAAGGAACTCACATTACTGCAGTTGGTTCCGATACGGAACACAAACAAGAATTAGAAAGTAAATTGCTTGAAAAAGCTGATATAATCATTTCGGACAGCATTCCTCAAAGTAAAAGTAGAGGAGAGGTGTATCGAGCCATTAAGGATGGTGAAATTAATGAAGATCAAATTATTGAGTTAGGAACAGCCCTTCAGAATTTAGAATTGCAACGAACAAATGAAGATCAAATTACGATTGTTGATTTAACTGGAGTAGCTGTACAAGATATTATGATAACCAAAGCGGTGTATAACGGCTATATAAAAAAATAAATATGTTTCAATTTGTCAGTAATAAAGGAGGAGGGAAGCCAGTAGATTTTGAAACGGCAATATTAGATGGTTTTGCTGTGGATGGTGGCTTATATGTTCCCGAAACATTGCCTGAAATCACATACGATCAATTAAAACAATGGAAAGGTTTAAGCTATGTAGCACTAGCTTTTGAGGTACTTTCTTTATTTATTGATCGTTCTATTATTTCAGAAGAAGAATTAAAAAGTATACTACAAACTGCGTATGCTCCATTTGAAAAGGAAGAGATTATTCCATTGTATCCATTGCAATCAAGGAAGGACACTT
>CAKZKZ010000597.1 GCA_937124495.1 uncultured Dokdonia sp.
CTCCTTTAACTTGAGACATACTTGCTCTATTCATTTTAGAGCTTTCTAAAAAATAATTTTTCATAATTTTAAAAAATTTAGTTAATATATATTTAATTATTCTTTATAAATATCTAACAATGTTTAGTAAGAATATAATTTTAAAAGTGTTTTGTTACTAACTAGAATAAAATAGTTGTCAATTAAAATAGATTGGTATTAAAACCTTATATTTTTGGGACGAAATATTATAAGAATTTAGCAAAATAATATACTTTATTGATCTAAAACATTTTTAAGTTGATAAAAGAAACGCTCAATTAAACGCAAATCTTCTGTTATAATATTTGCAGTTCCTTTCATTTCTTGCCTAAAATCTATTTCTTTATTATAAGTCGCCCAATATGCTTTATTAGTATCTGCATGATGGTAATATAGCAAACTATTAGGCTGTTGTCTTTCTGGAGACGGGCTTGATGTTGCATGAGCAATCCCTAAGAAAACAATACTCGCTAATAAACTTAAAACACCTACTACTTTTTTATTTCTAAAAAAACCGAAAACAGGCAGTAATAGCCCAAATAATAACACTACAAAAATAACCGATGCGTATAGCATATCTGGACCTAAACCTACAGGGAAGAATTGTACTAGAGGAGCAAAAAGAAAAATAGCTGGTGCCGATAATAAAACCATGAGCGTCACACTAGGATTAGTCTGTCGTATCAATAAGAACAGCGCTAACAAACCAAAGTATACCGGAATAATAAAAAATGCAGCTCCTTGAAGTTTTAATGCCAAAGCAATATTAATAATCAGCCAAATGGCAATTGGCGCTACTAATGAACTTGCCGTGTGTTCCGGCTTGACCATTTTATGATAAATTCCAAAACACAAACTCAGTCCTAAAAACGCAAAAGCCATAGTGTACCAATGCCCATTATAAATAAATACAGGAAGGATATCATTATAAGATGGATATATCATTTTAATAACTTCCCATACTAAAAACAAAAGACCTCCTCCCAACACAAGACTTAGCATAAAAGCACTAAATCCTTTTCCTACTTCCTTTCTGTAGAGTCTTTTCTTTCGCTGTCCATAGACTAATAGAGCTGCAAAAAGAACAATAGCAAGAATAAGCATAGGCCAAATCCAAGAAAAAGGATAGGCTATAAATTTTGCTACAGCGGCATCAAAATATACATAATCTTCACTTGATTTTACACTAGACAAATCGGCATCTGCATAATATTTTAATAATGGCATTAAATAACTTCCTTGATGCTCTAAGCTATTTCTATCTAGGTTTTCTGTAGTATCATTAATGGTATGATAATCATAATGATCATCTATAAATGCAAAGAAAAATCCATCGATATCTCCATCTTCTCTTAAAACAGTAGAATCGGTATCATTAGGAAGCATTTTATAAATACTATACATCAACGAGGTGGCTACAGGATATTCTACCCCTGCTTCTTGAAATCCTTTAATAAGATTTCCATTACCTCCATTGGTTTCTACAATCATATTAGAAGGGCCTCCACTTCCACGTGCTTCAAAGTTAAGAGCAAGTGCTACATCTTTTGCCCAAGGATGCTCATTTACAAATAAAGAAGCACCATTAAGTCCTAATTCTTCAGAATCTGTAATACAAATAATAATATCATTTTTAGGCTTAGCACCACTTGCTAAATAGGCACGTACACTTTCTAGTATCGTCACAACGCCTGATCCTGCATCACTTGCTCCATGAGATGAACTATGTGGTGCACTATCATAATGAGACATCAATAAAAGAGCTTTTCCATCTCCAGTTCCTTTAATACGAGCCAGAATATTCTGTGGTTTTACCAAGTTGCCATATCCTCTCCAAGAGTCAAACGTAAACCCTTCTTGTACCTCAGGATTTAATCCTAGTTTATCGAGTTCTTGCACAATATAATCTCGCACATCATCATGCGCTTTGGTTCCTACAAAATGTGGTTCTTTTGCAATCACTTCTAGATGTTGTAATGCGCGTTCTGTAGAAAACTCGGTTGCAGGAGTATCAAGGCCACTTATTTCTTTAGGAAGTAAAGAATTAAAAGCTACAGAAACTAATGCTATAATGAGAATTATAGAAAAAATGTGAATAATACGTTTCATAGAGGGTTGGTTTAGTTCTCCTAAAAATACAATTTTTGAAGATGTTTCCGCTTTCGCGAAAGCATAAACCACATAATCTCCTTTTAATTCACTAACTTTAAGAGGATTTACTCACACACAAAAACAGCTCACTATGGGAATCAAAAGTTTTACTGGGCGCCGTGCCAAACCCTCAAAAGGCAACCCTACAGATATTAAAGTAAGTGATTACATGACCAAAAAACTAATCACATTTAAATCAGATCAATCCGTTTTAGAAGTAATGAACTTACTGATTAAAAATAAAATTTCTGGAGGCCCTGTTGTTAATGAAAATAACGAACTTATGGGTATTATCTCTGAAGGTGACTGTATGAAGCAAATCTCAGAAAGTCGTTATTACAATATGCCTATGGATGACATGATTGTAGAAAAATATATGGTCAAAGAAGTAGAAACCATAGACGGAAATATGAATGTTTTTGATGCAGCTAATAAGTTTGTAAACTCCAAGCGTCGTCGCTTCCCTATTGTAGAAAATGGGAAACTAGTTGGACAAATAAGTCAGAAAGACGTCCTGAAAGCTGCCTTAACTTTAAATGGACAAACCTGGAAATAAGTATATTTACACATGCTTAAAAAAGGAAGTATTATCATAGGGTTACTTATTGCGTTTGTAAGTACTTCACAAAATATTCAAAGCGAACTAGAGACCGTTTTTAATTCCTATCAACTTATGGGAATGTCCGTATGGGTTTCTGTAAACGATACCTCTGAACAATTTCATTTTGGATTGAGAGATTTTGCGAGGGATCTCCCTATGAATGCTAATACCAAATACCGCATTGCATCTGTATCAAAATCGGTAACAGCTTTAGGACTTATAAAATTATACAGCGACGGACTCTTTGAGCTAGATGATGATGTCTCAGATTATTTAGGATACACCCTGCGTAATCCACAATATCCAAATACACCCATCACCTTTAGAATGGTCTTGTCACATACAAGTAGCTTACAAGATGGCGATGGATATAATCCATT
>CAKZKZ010000598.1 GCA_937124495.1 uncultured Dokdonia sp.
GGTTCGGTTTTCACTTTTAGCATACCTGATGCTTCATCAAACTTTCTATATTTTACTTTACATTCATACCACGTTGCACTCATATCTTTATGTTTTAAGGATGCCAAAAATAAGGTTTCGCTCAAGGCGAAAAAGTCAAAACAAGAATAGATATTCACAATTTTAAAAAGACGTACGCAGCTCTTTTAAAGTGAGGTAGTTATGATTTTTAAAATCATATATCTGATTGATGTTTTATTTACTTTCGCAAACCTATTTCGCCCACAGACTGGAGCGTATAAAAAAATATAGATCAATAAACATAAAGTTTTTTTAGAAATATAAACAGGGGGTATCTTAAATTATTCTAAGTACTATATATTTATAGCTTGAATCGTATGTATTGAAAATTACATACTAACTAAATTCTCTAAGCAGATGTCATCTTATAAGTACCCATTTAATGAAGTGATTAATCGAGAAGGAACGAATGCTATGTCTGTTACAGGGTATAGAGGTTATCTTTTTGAAATAGATGAAGATCTAAGTGGTGTATATGAAGAAGATGATTTTATCGCTATGTGGGTTGCAGATATGGAATTTGCTATTGCTCCAGAGATTATAAACGCAATGAAAAAACGATTAGAACATCCAATATTGGGGTATTCTATGGTAGCAGATCCATCGTATCCATTGGCTTTTCAACAGTGGTGTACAGATCGATATGGTTGGAAGCCTGACATACAGCATTTAATACATGCTAAAGGAGTGATTCCTGGATTGTATAGCTTGATCGGTCATATCTGTAAGCCAGATGAGAAAGTACTCATTATTACGCCTTCTTATGCGTTTTTTAAGCACGGTGCAGATTTTAATGGCATAGAGTTAGTTTGTTCCGATTTGATCGAAGTAGACGGCAGATATTCTATGGATATGGATGATATCAGAGAGAAAGCATCCGATGAGAAATGTGTATTGGGTATATTCTGTAATCCACATAATCCAACAGGTCGTGTATGGTCTGAGAAGGAATTACAGGAATTAGGCGACGTATGTTTAGAAAATGATGTCACGATCATATCTGATGAGATTCATTGCGATTTATTACGTAATGATAAAACGTTTACGCCTATGGCACGTCTTTTCCCTGATTCAGATAAGATTATTACGTGTATGGCACCAAGTAAAACATTTAATCTCGCAGGTAATTTATTTGCAAATATCATCATCCCTAATGATGCATTAAGAAAGACGTATAATGAAAAATACTTACCTGTAGAAAATCCATTGAGTATTGTCGCAGCGCAAGCAGCATATACAGATGGACATGCTTGGCTGGCTGAATTGACTGATTATCTAGATGCTAATTTTAACTACTTGAAAGTACAATTAGACACTCATTTGCCTCATACAAAGTTTGTCATATCAGAATCAACATACTTGGCTTGGGTGAATGTGAGTCATTATTTTCCTACTAATGAAAATCTAACGCTATTCTTTGCACGTAATGCAGGTGTTTTATTAGAAGGCGGTGATATGTTTGTTGCTAATGCAAGTGGTCATATACGATTAAATCTTGCTTGTCCTAGAGCAAGGTTAGAAAAAGGGTTACATCGCGTAATAACTGCTATTTTAGAAAAGTAATCTAGATTGAATGGATGCATTGTCATATCGCGCGAAGTGTAAGGGGGCCTATGTTTCAATCATAGATTTTAAGATGTTATATGCTTTCGCGAAAGCGTACTAAGGTTCATACCCAATAGGAGGGAAGTGCCCATGTATCTAACATAGACCTATGCATTCTAATTTTAGTCAATTATGGGTTCCCGTAATTGAGTTCCTTATTGATTTTGTATATTGATATACCTCACATCGCTGATTTGCTTGAACTTACAAGCTATAAATACCTTTTATTGGGTATTTGTCTAGGTCATTATAATTTTAATTTAGTAACTCAATAAATAAAACAATATGTGGTATAATGATTTAAAACCAGATAGTGAGTTAATGAATGATAGATATTCATTAATCATGTTAGACTCAGAAGACAACTATAGTCGAATGTTGGCGGATGAGGGTAAAAAACAAACCATAACAAACCTTCTACGATTACGAAAAGGGATTTTAGCAAATATTCCTAAAAAGACTGTAGATACCAATCTCTTACTATGTTCGTGGAATATCAAGAATTTTGGCACATTAAAAAATAGAACCGCAGAATCTTTATACTACATTGCTGAAATAATAAATGCTTTTGACATTGTTGCTATACAAGAAATTAATAGTGATTTAAGTGATTTTAAAAAAATACTTAGAATATTAGGAACGCATTGGAAACATACGTTAAGTGATGTCACTGAAGGTAATTCGGGGAATGATGAACGCTTTGGTTTTATTTATGACTCTAGGCGTGTAGCACATTCAGGTTTATTAGGTGAAATTGTCATCTCTCCCGAGTTAATTGAAGATAATGCAATTATTGATCAACTAAAACGAACGCCAACATTTGCTGGGTTTGAAAGCGGTTGGAGAAAATTCTCCATTGTCAGTGTTCATTTACATCCTGGTGACGGGTCTGATAACAAAGCCATTCGGAAAGAAGAAGTGCGATTATTAATGGAGATACTTAAAGAAAAACTAGATTCTTCGGCATTTGAAAATAGGAATATGATTATCCTGGGAGATACCAATCTTTATGATGATGACGATGATATTGTTAAACTGATAACTGATACTAATTTTATAGAGAGTGAAGGATTAAAAGGAAAGTTTACCAATACGAGTTTAAGTCAAATTTACGATCGCATTTTTTTAAATGTTGATGACTATTTTAAAATTGCTACCGACGAAAATGAGATAGAAAAAGGAGGGGTGTTCAATTTGTTTAATCATGTATATATGGATTCACCAGATGAAATAGCCAAGTATCATAAGCTTATGCTTGAACAAAAAGAAGACCCAAGTACCTTAACAGACAACACAAAATTTAGGACCTATTTTAATAGATATTGGAAACGAAATCAAATGAGTGACCATTTACCCATTTGGTTAGAATTACAAACTGAAAGTAGTGATGAGTTTTTAATTAATAAACTTAATAAGTTGTAATGATAGAAGAAATATTATAGCTTATTGTTATGTAAATAGAGCTTTAAAGCTTCTCTATAACTACTAC
>CAKZKZ010000599.1 GCA_937124495.1 uncultured Dokdonia sp.
ACAGGTAATAATGATGGCTTTAGAAATAATGAAGCAGTATCCAATACTACTTTTGATAAGCTGTGGTTAAATTTGACAACATCTGCATACGATGAAGCTGTTTCACAAGTTGCTGTTGGATTTACGCCTCTTGCAACTCCTGAATTTGATAATGGATATGATACAAAAAGATTGGGAACCTTCTTATCATTATTTACAAACTTAGAAGGAGAGTACCTTTCCATTCAAGGGCGTGAGGCATTCCATACACAAATAGAGTTAGATCTAGGATTCTCTACAACCGTAGAAACGGAAGAAACCTATACAATTAGTATTGATCGTTTTGAAGGTGCGGGGCTTGAAGAAGCTCCTATATTTGTGATAGATAACCTTCTTAATATCATTACAAATCTTAAAGAAGATTCTTATGTATTTACCGCAACTAATGGAATTCAACCAGATCGTTTTATCGTGGTTTTTGAAGAGAGAGAAGCGCTAAATACAGAAGAGGCGGTTGTTGATCAGGGAGTTTCAATATTTCCTAATCCAGCTTCTAGCGAAATCACTTTAGGATATACAGGAAATAAGCAATTACTAGGCGCAACCATTATTAACATCAATGGGCAAATAGTGAAACAATTAGATCTTAGTGATTTTAATCAATCGCAGCGATTTATGATTAGTGATCTTTCTACGGGGATGTATTTTGTACAAATCGTAAGTGAAGACCAAACGATTGTAAAGAAATTGATTGTGAAATAAACACATATAATTTTTAAATATGTAAAAGCCTCTTCTTTTTGAAGAGGCTTTTTTGTTATGATTACATCTATTTTTATGATTGTATGGCGGTATTTACTTTCGTGAAAACGAATAAAATAAAGAGATTTACTACTATAAAAGAAGAGTGCTATAGGGATTTATACTTTAAAACGCAATCTAAACAGCATATTTATTACTTAAAATAATTGTATTTCATTAAAAAATGTGTATTTTGTCGGACTTTTTAATCTTTTAATCTATTAATGATTAATAACTAAAATCCCCTAAACACTTGATATGAAGCAAATTACTTTTTTTTGTATTTTATTTTTAACAATAAGTACACTCGTAGCCCAAAAAAGGCCTGCAGGTAGTCATCCAGTGTCTACATCGCAAATTAAATTACCTGCTGATTTTTTTAATACACCACAGCAAACAAATCCCAAGACATTACCAGATAGAATTGAAGTTCGTTCATTCCTATCTTCTATGGTGAGCCGTAATGTCCTAACAGATCAGGATATTGATGATGTAATTACAAGGGAACATATAAGTAGTTTAAGCGGTATCCACCACATATATTATCGTCAAGCAATTGGTGGCATTGAAGTGCAAGGAACAGAATCGAGTGTTCATATGAAAAGTGATGGATCACTTTTCAGAGCTACAGATAGAAACCTTATTAAAAATATTTCTAGTAAAATAAAAAGTGCGGGCTCTATGACAGCTACGCAAGCCATACAAGGAATAACGAATCAAATGGGATATAGGTTCCCTGCTAACTTAACATTGGATACTTCTGCACGTGTACCTGGATATGAGGTATATAAAGATGATGCTTCTGCTGGAGGAGAAATATTAACAAAAGAAGCGTACTACTTATTTCCTGATGGAAGCATCAGTAAAGCTTGGGAAGTTATTTTTCCAGAAAAGACAACATCATCTGTATGGAGTTATTGGATAGATGCTAGTTCTGGCGAAATTATCGATAAGCATGATCTTACCGTTTCTTGTAATATTATGGGAGAACACGATCATACACATGATACCGAAGATGCTAACATCTCATTATCTAATGTAGATGATTGTGAAGATATCTCTGTAGAAAATACATCTTATGGCCCTCTTGCCGAGGATATGGTTTTTATGGACGGAACCTATAGAGTGTATGCATTGCCACTAGAGAGCCCATTTTATGGCAATCGTACATTAGTTACAAATCCTGCAGATGCTACGGCCTCTCCTTTTGGGTGGCATGATACGAATGGAGTAGCAGGAGCTGAATTTACAATCACAAGAGGGAATAATACTCATACCTATGATGATATAGCTAATAATAATGACCTTCCAGGCGATACAAACCCTTCTACAGATATTCCAGGAACAAGTCCAGATGGTGGAGCATCCCTTACATTTGATTATGCTTTTGATTTGACAGCTTTTGATGCTGATTCAGGATTTACATTACCCCGTTTCAATACAACAAATAGATCTCTAGATGCAGCATCTACAAATACTTTTTATTGGACAAATATCATTCATGATATAGCGTACCAATACGGTTTTGATGAGGCTAGTGGTAATTTTCAAGAGAATAATTATGGTAATGGAGGTGCTGGTAGTGATAGTGTAAATGCAGAGGTTCAAGATGGAGGAAGTACTTGTAATGCCAATTTCTTTACGCTTCCTGATGGTACTAATGCTAGAATGCAAATGTATGTATGTGATTTTGACGACCCTGGATATGATGGTGATTATGATAATTTAGTGATTGTACACGAGTATGCACACGGAATTTCGTCACGCTTAACTGGTGGAGCTTCAAACGCTAGTGCATTGAATAATGCAGAACAAATGGGAGAAGGTTGGAGTGACTATTATGGGTATATGCTTACCATGGATGCTACTAATTTTGATCAGGATAGAAGGGTTGGTACTTTTTTATTTGGAGGCTCTGCCTTAGGAGGAATTAATGGTTCTGGAATAAGAAATGCACCATATACTAGCGATGGTGATGTTGCTGGCGCTAATCAATTTGTGCATACTTCCATTAATATATTGCCAGGAAGCGGTACTCCAAATCCGAATAATGCACCTCATTCATGGGGACAAGTTTGGGCTACGTTTCTATACGACCTTACTCAAAACTTGATGGATGAACATGGTTTTGATGCTGATTTATATAATGGCACTGGAGGAAACAATATTTCATTGTCTCTTGTGACAGAAGCTCTTAAATTACAGCCAGCAAGCCCAGGTTTTGTAGATGGTAGAGATGCTATTCTTGCAGCTGATGTTGCTTTATATAATGGGGCAAATGAATGTATCATTTGGGAAACATTTGCAAATCGTGGTTTAGGGTTTAGTGCTACTCAAGGCTCTTCTAATGATAGAACGGATAATACAAATGCATT
>CAKZKZ010000600.1 GCA_937124495.1 uncultured Dokdonia sp.
TATGATTATTCCAGAGGGTATTGGAGCGCATTTCGCCTTTGGTAGGATCAACTT
Source organism: uncultured Dokdonia sp. (assembly GCA_937124495.1). GTDB lineage: Bacteria > Bacteroidota > Bacteroidia > Flavobacteriales > Flavobacteriaceae > Dokdonia. Next base: position 55 of record CAKZKZ010000600.1, read on the forward strand.
TTCTATGCGTGATCTTATAAAAAGAGATTATCCCTATTTGAGAGCAATTTCAGATAGCAATTTAGAAACGGCTAACACTACCTCGCTATTTGAACTTATGCAATTGCCACATCCTACGGATTATGGAATTGATGTGAGTCGTAGCGCATTACTTCGTCATTTTGAAAAGCAAGGCGAGGCTATTTTCAAAGAATTGAAACTCCCTACCGCTCTTAACTATCCTTATATCAATATTTATACCCATCATAGAGCGGTGCGCCCCCTTGGAGAGATTATAGCTAGTACTTCGGACAAAAAACAGTGGTGGCACGCTGTAGAGGGATACCGCCCTGTAAAAGATGTAGAGTTTGCCCTGAGCTTGATAGATCAGCAAATCACCAATGAAGAAGAAGCTCAAAAATCCCTTATCAATCCTAAGACGGGCAAACCCAGAGGCGCAACCAAAGAAGCCTACCGAAATATCGATTGGACAATCACGCTTTTAAAGCAATCAAGAAATAATGTTCTTCAGTACATAGAGAATCTATCAAAAACGGATCATTCAAAGCAAAAAGAAACACAACAGGACACCTCCTATTTAGATCAAGTCGTGGCTATCATGCATACGCATTATCATAAGGGTGAGCGACTCTCTAAAAAGAAAGTGGAAGCTTTAATGGAAATTACGGGAGCCCCCACTCTTGGAATGTTATGGGAAGCGGTGGAACTCTCTTGGCTACTCTGGTACAGACAGCTGTATTTACAAATCACCCCTTTTGAAGCAAGTTTAAAAGCAATGATTCGATTTTGGACTACCGTACAACCTACCTATGCCTATTCAGATAGTAGTAAGGAGAAATACAAGCAATATTCCACGCCTTGTCTTATTGGAGCCATGCTCGCTGAGTATACCGATATGAGAAGTGCCGAAGCTGTTTTTGAACCAAGTGCAGGCAATGGACTATTACTTGTCGGGGCTAAACCTCATAAGACCATTACTAATGAAATAGATGCCACCCGTAGGGCTTCTTTACAATTTCAGCGGTTTTCAGAGGTACACGCCTTAAACGCCTCAAAGCCTTTTCCGCAGAAGTGGAAACATCATTTTGATGTGATGGTCACTAATCCACCTTTTGCAAAATGGGAAGATGATCGTTTTGATAAAAACCGTCTTGTCGCCAAGTATTTCAATAAGCATTATGAACTAGCGAGCTATATGCGATTGGAGCATTTTATGGCAGGGCTAGCCCTAGATACCCTCAAAGATACAGGCAAGTCAGGGATCATCATTATGGGACATTTTATATATGGGGAAGATGGACACATAAGAAGATACGCTCCCTTTTACAAATGGCTGTACCGTCATTATATCGTTGATGATATTATTAATCTCAATGGCTTTACCCTTTACAACAAGCAAGGCGCTGTAGCGAGTATGATGCTCATTTTAGTGGGCGGTCGAAAAAAAACACCTACGGCTATTTTCCCTACAAAACAAACCCATCCTCAACTAGAAGCCATTGTAGATAGTTATAGTGCTCTATGGCTTCGGATCAAATCCCACATAGACCCTTTAAAAAAATTGATAGAACAATTAAAAATTGCAAACAGATGATATTTTATAATCCACAACTCATTACCGATACCGATAGCGCAACGCTATTCTGTATTCAAAACGCTATGGCTTTCGATCAGTATGATGATCATTATTCAGGTATTTACCTTCATCTTTTTAATCTTGTTGAAAACGCCCTAGAAGAAAAGGAAAATGTGATAGGGCTCATCGAAGACTATCTTGAAATCCCTTATTCAGGTGGGTCAAATCCAGAGGAATTAACCGCTTTTATTTTTTATAGTGATTGTATGAATAACGCACTCGCTACTCTTAGAAGTCGTTGGGGTGCTTATGATCCTGAATTAGATGAAAACTCCCTCACTAGGGCTTCTCATGTCACTAGAAAAGAAGCGATACAGCGATACGGCTATACAAGTCTACGCAGTTATTTAGAGGCTTTAACAACCATTGAACTTGACTGATATGCAAGAGATCGCTTTAAAACAGGTAGAGGATACTACCGTAGATGCAGATGCGCTTGTCAATTCACAAAGCGCTTTGATGCCTTACATCACTAAGTCAGAAGCACCGTATAAGATGGATACCCTAGTGCCTCGAAATCTAGCTTTTGAAACCCAAGTTGCCCTTACTCGAATCGTTAGAGACTATGGAAATATAGATCATTTGGTACGAGACAGATTGCGTTATAACTCCTTAGAGGATCTTTGGAAAGCCTTTAGCGCCGAACAGGTGGATGCCCTCGGATTGTATATAAAACAGTTTGATATGGGTAAGAGTTTGATTATAGCCGATGCTACGGGTATTGGTAAAGGTCGTGAGGCAGGTGGAGTGATGCGTCATGCGGTTATGGAAGACTACTTGCCGATATTCTTTACTCAAAAAGTAAAGCTATTTTCAGATATCTATAGAGATCTAAAGGCTATTGATTTAACAGCGATTGATCCCTTTATTTTAAATACCGATAGTCAGGCAAAGATTAAAGACGCAGATGGAAGTATTGTGTATAGCTCCCTTTCCTCCTTGGAACAAAAAGAACTACTCACTAGTTCAGAAACCGTACCTACTGATAGTGATAAAGCGATTGCGTATTACAAATCTATTGGCAGGGATTTACCCGATCCAGACACCTATCCTGAACTTACCATTACCCATGTGATCGATCATGTACCGAATGAGTATGATATGATCTTTTCTACCTACTCACAATTACAATCGGCAGCGCCTTACAAATACTTATGGTTAAAAGCGATTTGTGAGCAAATACAATTAGGTAATTCCCGATTTAAAGGGGTGGTTTTTGTGCTAGATGAATGCCATACCATTGGATCGCATGAGACGATTATTGGACAGGCGATGTTATCGCTTTTATCTCTTTCCCATTCGTGTTGTTTCCTCAGTGCTACGTTTGCTAAATACCCGCAAGTGATGCCTATTTATGCGGGGTACACTGCCATAGCAGAGGCTAAGCTTAGTAATGATGCTTTTGTGCGTTCTATGAAATCAGGCGGCCTTGCCTTACAAGAGATCATCTCGCCCAATCTAGCAGAAATGGGACAGCTTATTTCTCGTCAACGCTCTAGTGAGGGTATTGAAACTTTCTATGAAGTATTAGACCAAGAACCAGAGCGAAGTTTGCACAGAAAGCAAGTAGATCGGATTATAAAAATCATGCGTCGTATTGCTGAATTTGAAAGTCAATATTTACAGAGTCGCTTTGCGATGATTCATGCCAAGGCAAAAAGTGAGGGCGATAAAACGAAGCAACAACCAAGAAATTTAGGGGTTAAACAAAGCCCTTATTTCTCCAGAGTTTTTGGGATTGTAGACCAGATGCTTTTTGCGCTCAACTCAGAATCAGTTCCTAAAAAGACCCTCCCCTTTTTACACCAAGCCAAAAAAGTCC
>CAKZKZ010000601.1 GCA_937124495.1 uncultured Dokdonia sp.
AATATCCTTTTAAGTGTACACTATCGTTCACTTTAAAAGAGGCTTCTTCGGTGTGTAAGCCTATTTCTGACGGTAGTGTTGTTAATGGTTGTTTGTGACGAGATATAATAGCATACGGCAATACGTTATGCGTTATAAAAAGAACAGCAATGCTAAGGATGACCAGGAGTACCGCTGCAATTTTACGTTTTCTATATTTTTTCGCCATATAATGGGTGTCGTTATCTATAGCATTAGACTGTTTTTCACCTTTTTGGTTACAAAAAAATGAAGTTGTCTAAAAAGTAGTTCAAGTTTGACAATTTGCTTACTCTCTTACTTTTTAGACAACCTCATGAAAATCGTATGCGATTATAGAAGAACCTATTGTGCATTTTGATTTGATTTCTTCAATGTTGACATTGCCTAAAGGGTGAATGTCATAAATCTTCATTCCATCCTTTAGGATTAGAGGAAAAGAATGAAGATAAGACGTTAAAATATTATTTTTTAATGAGTCGTACGGTAGATACGTTGTTTTCACTACGCACTTGTATGAAGTAGAGTCCTTGTGATAAGTCCTGTATATTGATGTTTTGTGATGTTTGTATGTTTTCTTCTCTAAGTATTTTTCCTTGAATATCCATAATAGCAACGGTTGCTGTCGTGTTAGGATTTGAAAGACGAATGTTAACGATATCAGATGTTGGGTTAGGAAATAGCATAAATAATGAAGCTTCTTTAGTAGCTACAGAGAGTGCATCTGTTTCAATGATAAAGTTAGAGATCGCTCTACAATCTGTTACTAAGCTCGTTGTTCTTGCATATATTGTTTGCGGATTGACTATGTTTTGATAGGCGGTAGGCATTGCAATAGCGTTTGTCTCTGCTTCGGCATCTTGTAGCGTTTCATAATAACTGATACTAAAATCAGCAGGACTCTCACCATCAATAATAACAACATTATTTATGGTAAGATCAAAAATGGCAATTCCGTCTAGATCTCCTTCATCAATAAAAATATCATTCGGAGTTCCTAATCCAAAATCGCCTTCAAATTCAACGGCGATTTCATCCATAAGTACATTATCATTTGATGCAGTTACTTCTAATCTATAATCTCCAGAGGCAGTAATATCTAATCTACTATTGGTTTCATCATTTAATAGTTCGTAGACGCTAGTTGAAGGATTTAATTGAAACCATTGGTAAGTTGCACTTTCATCTTCTGGAATTCCTACGGTTTCTATGCTATTTCCACATGGAGCATTATTATTACTCGCCATTCTGTCCATTCCTAAATCCAATTGAAATCCAAAAGATTCACTAGCAAGAAAAACAGCGCTATCAAAAGCAGTATCTCCTTGATCTGCGATGACTAGCTTAATCGTATACTGGTGGCCAACAACCAGCTCTGTAGAGACCATGATTTCTGCAGTTTGTCCATTAAAATTGATCGCTGCATCATTTGCTACATTAAATGGCTCAAAATTATATTGACCAAAATAGGTTTCATTTATTGCAGGACATTGCCCTGGGACTTCTGGATGGATAGTGGTGGCCGCAATAGGCGTATTGGTTCCAGGAACAAGTGCGATGTTTTCTGAGATACCTGTATTGATATCAGTAAGAATAAATGCAAAGGCATCTGCAAAGGTGCATTCAAAATTTTGATTGTATTCTTCTGAAGCGAGTATAAAACTTAAGTTTAATTGATTTACATACGCAGCAAAATCAAATTGTAAATAAGTAGCATCATTAGAGTTTGTGGTTCCAGTAATTGCTTCAAGATCTGCATCCCCAGGCCAATTACCATTACTTTGCGTATTTAAATTAGGTCCAGGTGCCTGAGAAGCATCTCCCGTGCTAAGCATCACTCCCGAAAAAGGAAAGTCAGAACTTGCGTCAGAAAATGCTGCAATACTGTTAGTACTGCCAAAATCACTTCCAGACTGCGATTGTACATTCATTACATCTACGACCGATCCATTGATGAAAATGGATTCTATAAGCTGTTGAGAAGTCATACTCTCGTCTACGGTGATTTGAGAAAAAAGACCTCCAGTTGTACATAATAAGATACTAAGTAGTAATAGTTTTTTCATAATGTGTGTATTGTTTAATAGTAGGACTTACAATCCAGTAAATGGTTGCTTATCAGTAAAGATATATTATAAATATGAGTATGTAACTGTCTATTAGTTCAGGGATAGAAAATATCTTACCCAGTATAGGAAAATTATTTCAATGTATAGAACTCGTTGCGCAGACAGAAAACACTTGGAAGTACTTTTGAGAATAATTATATAAGAACGAATCGTAAAACATCTCGTCTTTTATCTTATTTGCCATTGTAATACAAGAGCTGTACTATCTGGCTAGAAGTCATGTTTTAATGCAAAAGAAAGAGGTTGTCTAAAAATATAGACAGCCTCTTAATCTATTTTTAAAATCTATTATAATTTAATCGCAGAGTACTTGATAGCATACTGGGACAAGAAAATCATTATCATTACTTATAGCTGTTTGGATACATCTAATAATATTAGAATGGCATTCTTTACCATTAATTACCTTAGCAAGAGGTGTTGGAATTTCGTACGCTTTTAGATGTTTTAAAGTTTTCATGTTTAATAATTTTAATGAGTTAATAATGGTTTGAAACTAGTCGTTTCCTTTTCTCACAGCAAATAGTAGTTTGCAAGATTCATGAATTTTGCAAACTTCAAGTGATCACCGATTATAACGTACCCTATTTAGAAATAAAATAGTACTCCATTAAAAAAGGGCTACAATGATGCAGCCCTTTTTAAAAATATAATATGTTTTTTTATTCTTCCTCAGAAGCTTCCATAGTGTGGAATACATTCTGAACATCGTCATCTTCTTCTATTTTTTCTAAAAGCTTATTGACATCTGCTTCCTGTTCTGGTGTCAATTTTTTGAGAACTTGAGGAATACGATCAAATCCAGAAGATAGAATTTCTGCTCCATGTTCTTCTAATGCAGCCTGTATAGCACCAAAACTTTCAAAAGGAGCATAAATATGAATGCCTTCTTCATCTTGAAAAACCTCTTCAGCTCCATAATCTATAAACTCTAACTCGATCTCTTCTACATCCTGTCCTTCTGCATTGATACGGAATGTACAGGTATGATCAAACATGAAGACCACAGATCCAGAAGTTCCTAAACTTCCGTCACATTTATTAAAATACGAACGTACATTTGCAACCGTACGTGTATTGTTATCTGTAGCAGTTTCTACAAGAATAGCAATTCCATGTGGAGCATATCCTTCAAAAATTACTTCTTTAAAATCTCCAAGACTTTTGTCACTTGCCTTTTTTATAGCACGCTCGACATTGTCCTTAGGCATGTTTACTGACTTCGCATTCTGAATAACAGCACGTAATTTTGAATTACTGTCAGGATCTGGACCACCTTCTTTCACCGCCATCACAATGTCTTTTCCTATACGTGTAAACGCTTTAGACATAGCGCTCCAGCGTTTCATTTTTCGTGCTTTTCTAAATTCAAATGCTCTTCCCATGTATATTCTTTATATTAAGTGTGTAAAAATAATAAAAAGTAAGACTTTTCAAAGTATCTATGCATTGAGAATATCTTCAATGGCAGCCGCTAAGTCAAAATCTTTTTCTGTAACACCTCCATGATCGTGTGTCGATAATGTGATTGATAATTCATTATACACATTACTCCAATCTGGATGATGCTGTAAACGCTCTGCTTCAAAAGCAATGCGAGTCATGGTAGAAAATACTTCTCTAAAATTTTCAAATTCTAATGAGGTATGAATTGCATTGTCATCATACTCCCAATCTGGAAAATCCTCTAAACGATTTTTAATCTGTGCCTCTGTAAGTTTCATATCTATAGTTTTAAGAATTTATGAGTTGCTCAACGCCTATCTAAGCGTTTATGTATTGAGTCTCTAATGTACGTAATTCCGCTTTCGCGAAAGCGTACTCAGCATAAAAATAATAGAATATAGTGGATTAAATACCATGTAGCTGTTAGTCGGTAGCTCTTAGTCGTTAGCCTTTAGCTATTAGACGATAGTCTGTGGCTAGGCTTCATGTCTCAGAACTCATAACATATATAAGATAGTATTCTTTTAAAATCCTCATCTGAGAAAAAGAATAGGTAGGAGCAAAATAGAGTAGTACTCTAAAATAGAGTGTTACTCTATTTCTAAGATTGATACACATATCAAAAATCTACAACCTATTAATAGCTTAGATATAATCAAAACCACCAACTAAGAGCAATCAAATAGCTGCCGCCTAGTAGCTATTTTCAGAATTATAGAATATGAATTATAAAATGGTCAACCTATATCAGGAACGTATAACATAACAGTAGACTAAGAGCTAACGACTAATAGCTACCGACTAGACTAGAATCCTTCAAAAGCACCGAGTCCAAACAATGCAAAGTCGTATTTTACAGGATCTTTTGGATCTAGTTTTCGTAAAGATGCATCTAGTTGGGCGAGGGATTTGGCATCATTTTGCTTTCGCGAAAGCAATTTTAATTTCCTTCCCACATTTCCCGTATGTACATCCAGCGGACAGGACAGCAGTGAAGGCGAGATGTTTTTCCAAATACCAAAGTCAACGCCCGCTTTGGCATCGCGCACCATCCATCGTAAGAACATATTGATACGCTTCGCTGCCGAATTACGTAACGGATCACTTACGTGTTTTTGTGTGCGTTGTAGATGAGGAACTTCAAAAAAGACTTCCTTAAAATGAGAAATAGCAGGTTGTAGCCCTTCTTTGGTAATACCTGATGCAAATAGCGCTTCGAGTCCGTTGTGATTGTGGTAAATATGTTGAAGCGATCGGATAAAGGTTTCTACATCTAGTTCGTTAAATGTACGATGTACAAAACCTGTAAAACATTCAGCTTGATCAGGATGGTAATTGAGAATAAACTCATGAGGTTCATTTCCCATAATATTCATAAGTTTGGTGGCATTGGTAATGATACTTTTACGATTTCCCCAAGCGATGGTTGCCGTTAAAAAAGCAGCTATTTCTACATCTTCTTTCTTCTCAAACCGATGTGGAATCTGAATAGGATCATGTGGAATAAAATCAGGATTCTCATACTGTATCGCTTTTTCATCTAGAAAATTTTTAAGCTCTTTTTTATTCATTGTCAAATGTATAGGAATAAAAGCCATCTTTTAGCTGTGCTGTACGCATTTGCGGTACCGATCTAAAGTAGGCTTTAAAATCATTAAGATGTTGTAATTGTATACATGGAAGCTCACAATCTCCTGTTGCCCAAAAGAAATCAATATTGGTAGGTGTGTTTAACTGTAAATTCCCTTCTTGATGTGTTGTGTACGTGGCTTGTGTATATTTTGTGTTAGGGTGTGGTTTGATAAGATATTCAAGAGAAAAGACACTTAGGCTTAATTGAAACTCATTCTTCGTCATCGTATTAAGATTAAAAGGAATGAATAAAGGAATAGCAATAGCTATTGTTGCTAGTGTTATACCAATTTTAATGAGATACTCTTTTGTAATACATACTGCTACAATTGTAAGTGCTAATAAGATAAAGAAACCTAAAAAGAACCGATATTGTGGTGAGGTCAACCATAAAAATAAAAGTTGTACAATGCTTATAATGTACAGAACATATAGCGGCTTTTTTAAACGAGCCTTTTTTATAAAGAATGGAAAAAGAAGTAAGACAACACACATAGCCTTATTAAACAACCCATGTAGTTTTGGGAGTTGAAGCCAATGAATAACACGTTGCAATAACGTACTATTTTCATATTCATTGGGTGTTAAGAAAAAGGCATAGTGTTTTGTGGTTTGGACTAAATATTCTTGAAGTGATGTGGGTAATACCCAGTCTACATCTGTAAGTCTAAAACTAGCGATAGGGTATAGTGGGTATCCAGAAATAATACTATTTTTTATAATAAAAAGAATAAAAGCAATTCCTGATATCACAGTTAGTTTCAGCATATCTTTTCTTACGAATTCCTTATTTTTCATATATAAAATAAGAGGAAATATCATAAGAAAAACAGCTGTTACTTTTATAAAAATAGCAAAGACTCCTAGTATAAATAATAGGCTGATATTAGATTTTTTATGAGAGGTATAGTGCGTTAAAAATTCTCCAAATATAAGTAGTGAAAGTAGATAGATGGGTAAGTCTGGTGACGGAGTACTTATAAATTGAAATAAGAATACATTAAAAATAGGGAATAACCCTATGACTAATAACGATTTCTCTTTCTGTTCAAAATAGCATCCTAGTTTATCTAGAGCATATAAGTTTCCAAGTACAAGGTAAAATCCATTAATGTCATTAAAGAAAGGTGTAATGCCATCTAGATTAAGCGCACTTTGTAAAATATGCCAACCTGAATTCTGTGCTAGAAAAAAATGAAAATTTGCAAGACCTTTTACAAACCCATAGGTGTCAAGCCATTTGATGGTTTGAATATAATAGGATTCATTATCAAGGATATAGGGTGCGCTGGCACATTGTGCAACAGCAAATAGGATGATAATCGCCCATAAAATACGAAGATAGGTAGGGAGTATTTTTATTTTCGCTTTAAGCGAAAGAAGAAAAGCAATGTATACCTTTCGTTTCCATAAAATCAAGCTAAGAGTTATGACTATAAGCAAGCCTTCAAAATAACCATGTAATCCATTAAAGATTGCCCAACAACTCGCCATTAAAGCGATGGCAAAACCTCCTAAAAAAAAAGTAATTACGGGATGTGGTTTCCCTAGTTTAAAACCATCTTGAAATGCAACTCCAACGCTACTTGTGATCACAAATAGATAGCACCAGTATGTAAGAACAGCAAGCATATTATATCGTTACAAAAGAGCCGTCTACCATCGTAAGTTTACGATCGGCCATATTTGCAAGTTCTTCATTATGCGTTACGATAATCAAGGTTTGCTCAAACTCATCTCGAAGTTTAAAAAATAAATTGTGAAGGTTTTCGGCACTTTCCGTATCAAGATTTCCAGAGGGCTCATCTGCAAGAATTAGAGAAGGTTTATTCATCAATGCTCTTGCTACGGCAACACGCTGTTGTTCTCCTCCAGAGAGTTCGTTAGGTTTATGATGATAACGGTCTGATAAGCCTAAAAAATCTAAAAGTTCTTTGGCTCTTTTTTCTGCTTCAGCTTTTGATGTTTTGGCAATGTAGGCAGGAATACATACATTTTCTATAGCTGTAAACTCGGGTAATAACTGGTGGAATTGAAAGATAAAACCAATGTGCTTATTTCTAAACTGACTTAGTTCTTTTGGCGAAAGCCTACCTAAAGACTGACCATTTATTTCTAAAAATGTATCTTCAGTAACATCTGGCGTGTCTAGTGTTCCTAGTATTTGAAGTAGCGTTGTTTTACCAGCCCCACTAGGGCCTACAATAGAAACAACTTCTCCTTTTTTTATATCTAGGGATACATTTTTAAGTACCTTAAGATCACCATATGATTTTGAAATATGCTTTGCTGTTACCATTCCATCTGTTTACGAAGTGAAAGTACTACAATATATGACATCAAGCAATGGTAAAAGACTATGAAGTCTTTTTAAAGATGGTTTTTATATTGTTGTAATCTATAAAATAGGTAACACGTAGGGAAACTGTGTGTTGTAGGGGTTGATCAAAAAGATTACCAAGACTTTCTGTATAATCAAGCTGTGATTGATCATCACTATTAAAAATCTGATTTCTATAAAGGAGGGTAGCTTCACTTCCAGGAGCAAATCGCCATCTAAAACTCAAATCCATATTCCAGATATTAAAGTTCCTATTTGGATCTCTACGTACTGTCGTATCGTAATCATCTATCTGAGTTCTTGAGCCATCGTCATTAAGTATAAAATAAACATTACTACTATGATCTGCTACACTCCAGAAATTACGTAAACGTAAATCAATCGCTTTGTAAGGATCAAAGTTATAGCTTGCTCTGATGGTATTTTCAAATGAGGTAACATCTCTAAGACCTAAAAATACATCGGTATCTGTATTGTCTACCCATCCAAAATTCTTTTTACGTGTACTATAATCTGACGAAAGAATTAAAAGAAATTTATCAGAAAAACGGTATCTCGGGGAGAAGTTAATGTTGTAGTTTACCTGATCTTGATTTCCAAGCCATACCCGAGTATTGGCACGTACATCAAAAGCAAACTTCTTTCTAAAATCTGTAGAGATAAAACCACCTCCACCTATATTAGGCTCAAAAACTACAAAACGGCCTTCTATCCTTGGCTCGAAATAATCATTATTACGTGTGTTATAACTCGTGTTAGCTCCAAAAGCAAAACGTTTTTTTGTGGCAAAAAAGGAGTTAAGACGAAAGCTATTTCTAGTTTCAACACTAGGGTCATAAAGTCGTTGGTGACGTACTGTTAGATCTATACGATAGTTGTTGAATTTTCCTTTTGGTTGTATAATTTGATAGGAACCTCCAGCTACAAAGTTGTTGAAGTTATTTCTAAAATTAAGCCCTAAGTCATTAATGTCTAGGGTTGTATTTGCAAAATCATGCCCAAAACGATAACGCCAAGACCCTTTAATTTTAAAGAAGTCAAGTTCTGATTGAAAACCCGTTTTAAGCCCTTCGTCTGTACGTACATTGCTAAAAATAGCGCGTCCAGAGGTTCTGAAGTTATTTCCCTTATCTGCGACATTAAATACAGCCCCAGTGACATTGGCATCTCTAAAATTACTTCCGCTACGTATCACGCTTGTGTTTATAAGAGACACTGATGAGTTTTGATTAAACTGCTGATCTAATACTAATACATTATAATTTGTGAGAGGTTCTATACGCTCTTCTCTTGATATTCCTGTAATCGTATCACGTATGGTGGCAAACGTATTTTCTCCTATAGAGTTAAGAATACCAACCCCTAGGCCTTTCTTTGTACGTCCAGATATTTTTATAGAATTTATAAGCTTTACATTACCAGGTCGATCAATAACCTCTTCATTTTCAGAAAGATCTCCTACGCTTCCAGTTGGTGCACTTCCTATACGTCTTGAAAAGAAAATACGTCCTTTTTGGAAAAGATCAATACCTTCGGTAAAGAAGGGTCTGTTTTCACTAAAAGTTTGTTCAAAAGGACCTAAGTTTAAACGTACATTATCAAATGCTACCTGGCCAAAATCAGGAATTAATTGTGCATCTAGCGTAAAACTGTCGCTAAGTCCGTATTTAATATCCAATCCTCCTGCAAAGTTTGTTTCGCTTTCTCCATCAAATGTTACGGTTTGCGCTTGCGCGAAAGGAAAAAAAGTAAGACGCACTGGTGGATCAATATCCTTAACGCCTTTTACGATTCCGTTATACTGTGTATCTCTTCCAACTCCTCGTTCTATACGACTCCAAGTGTGTGTTTCATTTTTTCGAAGGAGTCTACGATAAAAATTAACACTCCATTTTTGAACATCAACTTCAGGAAAACGTAAAGCGTTGTATGGGATACGGTATTCGGCATACCATCCTTGCTCATCACGTGATACTCTGCATTGAAAAACAACATTAAATCCAAAGTCTCGGTTGTTTTGTGTTACACGCTGATCTCCTATAGTACCTGCACTCGTTACAAAAAAACGAGTTTCATTAATTCCATCGTCATAGGTGTTGAGTGCGACCATAAAATTATCAGCCTGAACAAAAACTTCATCACGTTGAGAAAACTGACTTGCAATCGAATCTGGAGATGGGTCATACATATAGGCCGCTATATAGACTGCCTTATCATCATACGCCATCTTAACCTCTGTACGATAAGCATCATCTATAGTACCTTCGTTTCCAGGTTCAAACATGTTAAAATCGCCGTAGACTTTGAGCTCATTCCATATAGCGTCGTCTAGTATGCCATCTATTTTTGGAGGTGTATTGATTCTAGTAGCTGTAAGTTCCTTTTTTTGAGCTAATAAAGATTGCTGAAATAGAATTGTAGAAACAAATAAAAAAATAGATACCCCCTTAAACATATAATACTTTTGTTAAGTTGCAAATCTAAAGGTGTCTATAAGATGATTGTACTAATTAAAAGTTAAAAACGAGTCAAGGTACGTTAACAAAAAAAGTATATTTGCAGCATACTATTTTTTTGTGATATTTTACTTATTTTTAGTTAAACAAAATGCAGTTGTGTTTATGTTTTTACTTCGACTAAGATGCTATTCATATTGGGTATTTATATGAAATATCATAAATAAAACGATTAAAAAAACAATT
>CAKZKZ010000602.1 GCA_937124495.1 uncultured Dokdonia sp.
AAGGATTTGTGACGAGAAGCGAAATGAAAGTTGTTTTTGATGATGATAAGAAGTCAATCAATATCTCAACCCCAGCTGGAAAACTCATTTCACTAGATGAAGATGCCGGGACGATAATGATAGAAGATGATAACTCTAATGTAATTACCATAGACAGTAGTGGAATTGCAATGGAGAGTGCGGGAGATATAGCCATAAAGGCTTCTGGAGATGTCACTATAGAAGGTACTAATGTAGGCATCACTGCCAATGCAGAATTTAAGGCAGAAGGATCTGCTGGCGCCGAAGTTTCGACAAGTGCGATTGCTGTTTTAAAAGGATCATTAGTGCAAATAAATTAAAAGAATAATAAACCATTTTATGCTTTCGCGAAAGCGTAAAAAAAGAAATTAAGATATGGGAGCACCCGCCGCAAGAATAACAGATATGCATGTATGTCCGATGGTGACAGGAACAGTACCACACGTAGGTGGGCCTATTCTTCCAGCTGGAGAACCCACTGTACTTATAGGGAATCTCCCAGCTGCAAGAGTTGGAGATATGGCGACTTGTGTAGGGCCTCCTGATAGTATTGTGGCAGGATCTGCGACAGTGCTTATAGGTGGAATGCCTGCGGCTAGATTAGGGGATTCGACAGCGCATGGAGGGAGTATTGTATTAGGGGAAGTAACTGTTTTAATAGGATAAATGATGGATAGTAAAAATTCATTTTTAGGAACTGGATGGGCGTTTCCACCAACGTTTGTAAAAGAGCGAAAACAAACCGAGATGATTTCTAATGAAGAAGACATCAAGAGTAGTTTGCATATTTTACTTACCACACGATTAGGAGAGCGTGTGATGTTTCCAGAATACGGCTGTAATCTGGAAGAGCTGTTATTTGAATCATTGAACAGAACACTCATCACCTATACAACAGACCTCATCAAAACAGCTATTCTATATCATGAACCTAGAATAGATGTGATCAAAATAGACATCTCTGAAACCAATCCTTTAGAGGGAAAGCTCATTATCGCTATAGAGTATATAGTGAGAGCTACCAATTCAAGAACCAATGTAGTATTCCCATTCTATAAAGAAGAAGGAACTGCAAAAACAAAAAAAAAAAAGGGCAAGTGTAACGACATAGAAAACGTAATAAAAAGAAAGGGCAAAGGGCAGGGAGAGCGATTTGTAGAACAACTGCGCCCTTCTCTTTTTGAACTGAACGATTTTGATATTGAAGATTGGATACTCTTTACATATAATTTTGCCAAGCACGTCAATTATTTTGACACAACAGATAGTGATACTATAAAAGGAGATTGGCAAGATTTCTTTAATTGTTTTGATTTTGAAGATACCGTTATCCCTTTTCGCGCAAGCAGATCTTATAAGCGTCAAAAAGAGCATATCACAGAGGTCCTTGCGAGTTTTAGAGAAGCTGGTACATTAACAGCCCACCTTACTCTTTTTGTTAGTTTTTTAGAACTACTAGAACAATCAAAAAGTAGATTTAATGGTATTACAAAAAGGCATTTAGATTTTTATTACAAGGATATTTTACAAGTAGATAAACTAGCTGCAACGCCAGATCAGGTTCATATTATTTTTGAACTCGCTAAAAAAAGTGTCGAAGAACGTATTGTTAAAAGCACAGCATTAAATGGGAAGCAAGATGCCAATGGGAATCAGCGGATATATACAACCAATGAAGAGCTTATTGCAAATCAAGCAAAGGTGGCGTCTCTAAAAACTGTGTATCAAGATGTGACACTTAAAGAGATCAAAGCAAGTCCTGTTGCCAATACATTAGATGGTTTTGAAGAGCCACTTCCAGAAGATGAACCCTATTGGTTGCCTTTTGGATATACCTCTGGAGAAAAAAAGTATACAGAACTTCCAGATGCAGAAATAGGTTTTGCCGTTGCGTCTCCTTTATTATTATTAAAAGAAGGGATTCGAACCGTTCAAATCACTCTAAGTTTTGCACCAGAAACTATTGATACTGGTCATCATTTAATAGATTTTAAAACGACTATCATTGAAAATATTATTTCTATATCTGGAAGTGGTGCCGAAGAATGGATAAGCCCTATTTCTTTAACAGAAGGAAGTGTCGTAAAAGGGCTAGTTGAAGGTGAGAATAGAGATCATCTTACATTATCCTTTCAATTAAGTAAGGATATACCAGCTATTATGCCTTATGATGATACTTTTTTATTAGAAAAGTACGACACTACATTTCCAGTAATTCGTTTCTTAATAGACACTTCAAAAGAAGAAGGGGTTTCCTTCCATCGAGCTACAGTAAATAGGGTTCTTAGATCTATCAAAATAGTTGTAGATGTAAAAGAAGCCACATCGCTTCATATAGAAAATGACAATGGACTTTTAAAAGCAAAGAAACCATTCTTTCCATTTACGCCACAACCGATCAAAGGGTCTAATTTTTACATTAATTATGAGGAAGCTTTCGCGAAAGCGTGGAAAAATATCACCGTTAATTTTTCTTGGAAGAATACTCCGAACAATTTTACCGCTTGGTATGATGCCTACAAAAAAAATGCTATTCCAGGGCAAACTTCGGAGGATTCTATTGTAGCAAATGAAAGTTATTTTACTGCAACAAGAGAGGTTTTACATAAAGAAAACTGGATTCCTGTAGGTACAGAACCTCTAATACTATTTGAAAATGCAGGTGAGACTCCAGATGATACCGTTGATACCCCAACAGCATATAATTGCGCGATTACTATTGATAATGAAAACTTTGATATAGACAAGACTGGCCCTATTCGTTTACGTTTAGACAATTCATTTTTACATGACTTGTTTCCTAAAATATATGCATCGGCTTTAATAGGTAATACCATAAGTACTGTTTCCATTGTAAATACTGTACCCATTGTAAATACGATAACGACAGAAGGGAATATTCCGAATGCACCTTACACGCCTATAGCTGAAAATATTACGATAAACTATGTTGCAGAAGAAACTAGACAGATAAATTCACAAATACTACCTATAGATGAGGAGACTCCGATTACTGTATTAAATCAAAAAGAAGCGTATGCAGATGAAAGAATTAAACTCTTTCATATACATCCTTTTGGGCAAAATGAAGAACATAATTATTTGAAAGTAAAGAAGCATCAAAAAGGGATAAGAGATGTATATGATACGGCAAATATTCATTCGCATCTGGTGCCTAGATATTGTGATGGCGGAGAACTATTTATTGGACTCCAAGATGCACAGGTGCAACAAAACATAGCATTACTTATTCAAGTATTAGAAGGAAGTGAAAACCCTCAAGTTACTTCTTTTGCAGAAAGAGAAGAAATACAATGGGCTATTTTATGTGATAACAAATGGAAAAGTCTTACGAATGACATTCTTGCAAATAGCACAGATAACTTCTTGAATTCTGGTATTATTAAGTTTGCGATTCCTAGGCAAGCAACACAAAACAACACACAATTACCAGAAGGATATATCTGGGTGCGAGCAAAAATGCACAGAGCTTATAATGCTGTTTGTAAAGCAATCAATATTCATACGCAAGCGGTACTTTCAACTTTTGAGGATAATGAAAATGAATTATCACATCTTGATAATGGATTAGAGGCAGGAAGCATCAAAAAATTAATCACTCGTATTCCTCAAGTAAAAGGAGTGACTCAACCATATACTTCTTTTAATGGAATTCCTCAAGAATCTGACATGCGTTTCTACCGAAGAATTAGTGAGCGTTTAAGACATAAAAACAGAGCGATTACGCTATGGGATTATGAGCACTTAATTCTTCAAGAGTTTCCAGAAGTATTTAAAGTAAAGTGTCTAAATCACACACTTATCATAGATGAGAATGACACGACTAAAGACAATTATGTTGCTGCCGGACATGTAACGCTTGTTGTGATACCTGATAGTGTCAACAAGAATGTTTTTGACATCTATCAGCCTCGCGTAAGTAAAGGGTTGATTACTAAAATTAAATCCTTTATAAATCAACATAACACATCACAAGTTACCGCAGATGTTATAAACCCTAAGTATGAAGAAATTACCGTCACCCTACAAGTTGATTTTCTACAGGGTTATGATGAGCGCTTTTATATGAAGCAATTGGATGAGGATATTATAAAATTTCTTTCTCCATGGGCTTTTGATACCAGTCAAGAAGTTGTTTTTGGTATTGATTTACACAAGAGTGTTTTGATTGATTATATCGAAAAATTGCCTTATGTAGATTATTTACAGAATGTAAGTATACAGAAAGGCACCGAAGTCTTGGGGAATGTGGTAACACCCTCTAATCCAAGATCTATTTTGGTATCTGCAAAATCACATGATATAGGTCCTGTCAAAACGCCTTGTAAAGACAAAATAGCACAAGAAAAATTACTATGCCAGTAACAAACACACATACCGCCATCCCAAAGAACGTTGCAACAAACGACGACTTAGATTTTCATTATTTAAGAAAATTAGGGATACAACATATCGAAGAACTTGGAGGAAGCCTATGGACTGATTTTAATTCTCATGATCCTGGTATCACTATGCTAGAGATGTTGTGTTATGCCATTACTGATTTGGGAATGCGTATTGATCTTCCTATTCAAAATTTATTGGCATCAGAAAATAAAGAGGAGCAATTATCAAGTCAGTTTTATAGAGCTTCGGATATATTCCCTACAAAAGCAGTTACAGAAGAAGATTATAGAAAGTTATTTATAGATATAGAAGGAGTTAGAAACTGCTGGTTGCGTATTGCAGAGAGAACGGTATATGCAGATTGTAAGAATGATATTTTATCCTATGAAGAAGAAGATTTTGCTGAATTATCTGATGAGTTTCAAAAACACTATGATTTAAAAGGATTATATACATTATTAGTTGATTTTGATGGCATTGACGACTTAACAAAGGAAGAAGAGGAGATAGAGATTGATAGAGTGAGTACTCTCATTTTAGCTAAATACCATGAGAATAGAAATCTATGTGAGGATCTTATAGAAATCAAAAAAGTTAAAGAAAAAGAGATTGCTGTTTGTGCTAGTGTAGAAGTGTTACCAGAGGCTGATGAAGAATTGGTAGATGCAAAAATTAGGACAGCGATCAATGATTATTTTTCTATGCCCTTACGTTTTTACTCCATAAAACAGATGCTTGATAAAGGGTATACGCCAGATCAAATTTTTGATGGTCCCTTTATTTTAGATAATGGATTTATTGATTCTCAAGAATTAAAAGAAGCTGATTTACGCAGTGAAGTTCGCCTATCTGATATCATGAAATTGATCATGAATGTAGAAGGTGTGAAGCACATTAATGACATCTCTATAGGAAATTGTGGATCTGGTGAAGCACTAGAAAATGAATGGTTGATCTGTATCCCTGAGGATATAAAACCTATTTTATGTGACAAAAGCGTTCTTAGTTATAATAAAGGGGTGTTACCTCTAAATCTTAATCAAACACAGGTTGCTATTTACTTAGAGCAATTAAAAGAAGATGCTCAACTTGAAAACGAGGTTCCAGAGGATGAAAGAGACCTTGATTTTCCTGAGAATACATACCTCGCTCCTGAAAGTTATACGACCATACAAAATGATTTTCCAGAAACTTATGGCATTGGACAATCTGGTCTTTCTGCAAGGGCTACTGCCGAAAGAAAATCACAAGCGAAACAATTAAAAGGGTATCTCCTTTTCTTTGATAAAGTACTCGCTAGTTATTTTAAGCATTTAGGGAATGTGAGAGAATTACTTTCTATTAATGGAGGTCTGGATAAAACATATTTCACGCAAGTGGTTGAAGACATTAAAGATTTTGATAACCTTGTCAAAGAATATCCTACCCTACCTTCAGATGCAAATAATGAAGTGTTAACAAACGTATTGTTTGAACAACAAGACGACACTATAGAACGTAGAAGTAAAATAACAGATCATTTACTCGCTCGTTTTGCAGAAAAATTTGGAGACTATGCATTCTTGATGAAAGACTTATTTGGAACTGCTACCAATGAGATTGTTCTTACTAATAAGAAAGAGTTTTTGGATGATTATATCGCTATAAGTTCAGAAAGAGGGAGTGCTTTTAATTACTATCATCAACCAGAAGAAAACTTATGGAATACTGATAATATTTCAGGTTTTCAAAAAAGAGTTTCTCGTTTGGTGGGAATAAAAAATTACAACAGAAGAGTGTTAAGCACTTCTTTTGTAGATGTATACTCATTAGAAAATGCAGATTTAAAAACAGTTTTTAGATGGCGAATTAAAGATGAAAATAAAAATATAATCTTATCTGCAACAGAAGAATACAAAACGACTTCGGCTGCTAACAAGGAATTATATTTTGCTGTCTTACAGATCATACAAACTCCTCAAAAAGATGTACAAGGTCTCGATATAAATAAAGATTTAAATGAAACTATTGTAGGCAATATCAGAATTCACTCCTCTGATAGTGGCAAATATTCTTTTGATGTTGTTAACCTTGAACAACCTGAAAGTAGTAAAGATCATATCGTAGCAAAACAGTTTAAATATTATAATACTGCTTCAGAAATAAAGAAAGCTATTCTGGACATTATTTCTTTTATGAAATTCAAATTCACAGAAGAAGGTATTTTCCTTGTAGAACATATTTTGTTACGTCCTGATTTTCCAGAAGAAGAAGAAGAAGAAGAAGAAGAAGAAGAAAGCGAAGAAGTAGTAGAAGAAGTTGAAGTTTCAGAAGAAACCGAAGAAGAAGAAGAAGAAGAAAGCGAAGAAGTAGTAGAAGAAGTTGAAGTTTCAGAAGAAACCGAAGAAGAATATAAACCATCCTTCCTCCCTATTTGTACTGATAATTGTGAAGATGACTGTGGGATTGATCCTTATTCGTATCGAGTGAGTATTGTTATTCCAGGATATACATATCGGTTTTCTAATCCGGATTTTAGGAACTATATGGAAAATATTATAAAAGAAGAGTTGCCAGCCCATGTACTCCCTAAAATCTGTTGGATAGGACATCGTGAAAGTGACTTAAAAAACACTAAAAAACAATATCTACAACAACTTGATAACGAAAGAGATGCTGTTATAGAACAAATAGATGAGCAGATAGACATACTACAGAATGAAATGCCTCCTGCAGTAGATATAGAAGCACAAATAAAAGCACTAGAAACACAAAAAACAGAAGCAGCACTTCTTATCGAAAGAAGAAAAATCGCATACTTAAAAAGTATCAAAGACATAAAAGATAACGATGAGTTACAGTTGCAACAAATAGAAAATGATGGTCTTACAGCTATACAGCAAATAGACGAACAGATACTGCTCTTGCAAAATGAAATGCCAGAACCTGGCGACTTGGAAGCACAAATAATAGCATTAGAAATAGAAAAAACGGAAACACTTTTTCTTATAGAAAAAACAAAGATGGATTATTTAAAAACCATCGAAGATGTAACAAGCGATCTTGTCAAGTTTGAAAAAAAATACAAAGATTATCTATTTGCTAAAACTTCATTAAAAGATGAACAACCTCCAGAGCTCGAAGGATTCATAGAAGCGCTAGGAGATTTAAATACCATTTACCCCGTAGGA
This sequence comes from uncultured Dokdonia sp., assembly GCA_937124495.1. Taxonomy (GTDB): domain Bacteria; phylum Bacteroidota; class Bacteroidia; order Flavobacteriales; family Flavobacteriaceae; genus Dokdonia. The sequence continues at coordinate 7,599 of CAKZKZ010000602.1, forward strand.
CGTCTTTTAGACTGTGATGATGAAAGTGATGAATTAGAGGGCAAAATTATATTAGGACAAACAAATATAGGAACACTATAAAAAATATTAGGATGAACACAAAGCTAACTACCATAACGACACAGTATAGTAAATTTAGTGATAATCAAGTCCTGACGAAAGGGCAGCTAAATCAATTTTTAGAATATTTTGAAGATCAAGATCACTTATCTAGAATAAGTTTAAGTGGGGTCGGAATTGTATGTGGCTTTGATGTAACATATGATGAATCTAAAAAAGAAATTTATATTACCAAGGGGTATGGCGTTACTACTGATGGTGATTTATTAGCACTTGTAGAACCTAAAAGACCTATTGAGGGGCAAGTTGTTAGTCAAGGTTTTCAGCTTGTCCAGGATGCTTTTAAAACCTATACACATTATAGAAATTTTGAAGACAGCAATGCAAAATATGCTCCTTTCTTTAATGAGGAAAATCAAATAGAACTATTAGAAATTTTTCCAGGAGAAGATATAGATCTTACGAATACTACGTATGCGAATCTAAACACACTATCAGAAGCTGCATTAAATGATAAAGTTGTTTTATTATATCTGGAAAATTATCCTAAGCAGGGAGACTTATGTACTGCTTTAGATTGTGATAATCAAGGAATAGAACAAGTCGCTCGGTTACGCGTATTACTTGTGTCTAGTGATGATGCAAAATCAATTACAGGATATGACCCAATTTATAATGAACATGATTGGTATGAGTATTATCTAGCCTTACCAGAAATAGCTGTACGAAGAGATATTCTTACCTATAACAATACGCAAGACTATATTGGGTTAAAACAAAATTATTATAAACTCATGAAGGATCATGAAGCATTAGCTGATGTAGGTCTAGGGTTGGATGTTATTTTGCAAAAGTTTGGTAAAGGTGCTATTTCATCATCTATTTCATCACTCTTTGACATAAGCCCCTCTGCAGTTCCTTTTGATTTTCAATATCGATATGACGTATTAAAAGATTTAGTAGATACCTATACAGAAATCAAAGGATTGCTATTACACCTTAATGTGCATTGTTGTCCTTCTATTGGATCATTTCCTAAACATCTATTATTAGGAAGGTTAAAAGAAAGTCAAGCACATTATAAATCACTAAGACATCGTTTTTACAAGTCGCCTATCATAGGACATGAAGACAGTAATCTCAAAAAAGTTCAAAGTCTATTAAATAGGGTAGATCATCTAGTAAACAACTATTTAGAAGTAGAAAAAGGGGGAGATATAAAAATAACACCATCAAAACTAGAAGGTGCTTTAGGTCATAAAACAATTCCGTTCTATTACGATGTAACTAATGAATTTTTAAATTATTGGAGTTATGATAAGTTTCAAAATTTTAGACAAACTTCAAATCTAAGCTATCATACAACACATCTTTCTAATTCGCCAACGATTCAACAGCCTCTTCTCCACGTTATAGACAACTATAACTTTCTAAGAATAGAAGGGATACAAGGAAAATCATATAGAGATGCATTAGATCAAGTACTTATTTTAAAAGAGGAATACGGATTAAGCTTTGATGTAAAAGCATTGTCTATAAACCCTACAACACAAGATATTGACTTAGGAGAATATCGTTGTGAGTTTGAAGATCTCAATGTATTATTGAAAGCATGGACTACAGAGCAAGAATGTATTCTAGCATCTATGGCTAATTTCTTCTCAGGGTTTACTACGGATAAAGTGGGAGGAAATATAAAAGAAATTGAATATACACAGGGTAGAAAGATTTTTGACAGAGATATAATCGATGCCGAAGTCATAGAAGATGAAGTCCCTAGAGAAGTCAATCCTAGAGAAACTTTAAAATTTGACAAAGGGAGAATCAGTTCTAAAATATCTAAAGATGAGATTGCTAAAATCAAAGCTAGAGAGGTAGACAAACAAGTAATTGCAGGCAATAAAATACGCCTACCTTATGACAAAAATGTAATTGATGAAAGTATAACCGTAGAAGAAAAAACAATAGGTCGCTATATGAGAGAGGCCTTTGATGAAAATAAAAAAGGATCTGTAAACGATATTAAAAATGCTGCAAAATCAAAAATAGAAGCATTCCTTTCTACAGATGAATGGATAGCCAAACCAGATATTCGTGATTTTATATACAATGATGTTGTTGACCTTTTATCTGTCACCTATATCCTTTCTGAAAGAATACCACAATCTATTTCTGAAATAGATACAGGCAATATTGACACTTATGAATTAACATTAGAAGAAGTGTGTCAACTTGTAAAAGCTCTAAAAGTTACGTATCAAACTATTGACTTAGAAGATACACTAAAAGATATTTTAGGGCTCTTAATCAATCAGCTTTCATTTGTATGTTGTTCTGGAGAGAAACTAACAATTCTACTCAATGAAATTGAAACAAGAAAGCAAGAAATTTTAAAACAACTAGCTGTTTTTGAAGAAGAAAAACACTACCTCACTAATCAAATATCCTTGAAAGATGTAGCAAAAATTGTGAATACGAATTCCAAATATTTATCTAAGATTATCAATTCTCATAAAGGGAAAAACTTTGCAACGTATATTAATGATTTACGTATTGATTATATGATAACTCGTATTCAACACGATCCATTATACTTAAAATACACT
>CAKZKZ010000603.1 GCA_937124495.1 uncultured Dokdonia sp.
CCCTATACTTTCAATTATGCCGACTTTGATGGAAATGGTGAGATGGAAGCAAACCCTCGTTATAACATGAAAGGGTATGATGTATGGGGATGTTACAAGCCTAATGAAGATATTTCGTGTGCCATAGTATCTCCATTAAGCACGTCAGAATTTCCATTTGTAGATCAAGATAGAGAAAAAGCAGATCTATATACACGGTCTTGGACGTTAAGCAGTATTGATATGCCATCTGGTGGAAAAATGGAAGTACAATTGGAAGCAGATGATTATCAATATGTACAAGAACGTCAAGCCATGGAAATGTTTAAAGTGATAGGCGCAGGTTCTGAACCAGGAACAAATGGTGAAGCTCCTAATGAATTTGGACAAGATGGATTTCAAAGTACAGATATTTCAACATCATATCTTTATGATGGAGATGGGCATCATAAGTATTTGTATGTAAAATTGTCAAATGGAGAGGTTCCTTTTGATCCAGATGGAGGTGATTTTACAGGACAAAACTTTATGAACACTTACCTTAAAGGATATGAAGATGAGCCTATTTTCTTTAGATTTTTATTAAATATGAAAGGAAATACATCATCACTATATGATTATGTAGAAGGATATTTTCTGATAGATCAAAATCATATTAATGATATTAATGTATTTCAAGATGAATATGGTACGTATGTAGCATTACCCATGGAATTCTTAGACTTAGAAGGTGGAATAAATGGTAATAGAAATGTAAACCCTATTTCTAAAGCAGGATGGTTTTTTGGCCGCAGCTATTTGACTAGACTCGTTTATGGAGATGAAGAAGAAGTAAATACAGATAATTTCTCAGCTGTAATAGAAGCTATTGGAACTGGAATAGGAAGTCTTGCAGAGATAGTTGATGGTCCAAACGGTATATTAGAAGAACGGGCAGTTGCGCAACGTTTTGCTAAAAATAAATCATGGATTAGGCTTCTGAATCCTACTAAGCATAAATTAGGAGGTGGTAGTAGAGTAACCAGCATTAAATTACATGATAGCTGGGATATAATGACAGGAAATCAAAACAGTATAAATGCATCAATTTATAAACAGTTTTATGGACAAGAATATTCTTATAATAATGATGATGACTCTTCAAGTGGTGTCGCAAGTTTTGAACCTAATTCTAGTAAAGAAAATCCATATGTTGAACCTTTCTATAGTAAAAGTGGAGATTCTTATAAAGATAAAATTACAGCACCGAGAGAATCAAATTATGTAGAAAAACCAATTGGAGCTGCTTTCTTCCCTTCTCCTACAATTACGTATGGTAGAGTCACTGTAACAAATTTAGAGCGTGAAAAGACTCTTGATGAAGGAACACCAGAAGAAAATGTAGTAATATTAAAAAAACATGCAACAGGTAAGGTAGTAACAGAACATTTTACAACCAGAGATTTTCCGACCATTTCTAGTTTTACAGCACTTCGGGCATATAAGGATGAACCTACAGCACTTTCTCAATTATTTAAGTTTTCTGTAAAAAATCATGTGACGATGTCCCAAGGATTTGTTGTAGAAACCAATGATATGAATGGGAAAGTAAAACGTCAAGAGGTATTTGCAGAAGATAAAGAAAACCCTATTTCTGGAGTCAAGTATACATATAGTACGCAACCAGACAATGCAAATAGATTAAATAACACACTCACAACCATTGATGATAGCGGTAATGTTGCAGAACAATTAATCGGTCTAGATTATGAAGTGATTAATGATTTTAGAGAAAATAAAACCAATACAGATGTAGCAGGAGTTAATGCAAATATCACCACATTTTTAGCTGGTCCATTTCCTGCCATTGTACCATTTCCACTACCTACTATAGCAAGACACGAGACACAACTCCGTACAGCAACTACTATGAAACACATTCATAAGACAGGAATTATGACTGAAAAAACTGCATATGACCTAGGTTCTAAAGTATCTACAAAGTACTTAGCTTGGGATGCAGATACTGGTCAAGCATTGCTTACACAAACCATTAATGAATATGACGACAATTATTACAATTTCACCTATCCAGTACATTGGTATGATGATTATAAAGGAATGGGAAGAGCGAGTCAGAATATTAGCATGGAAGGGAAGTTCCAATCTATCTCAGGAAATAATGGGTATTTCGATTTAGAATCTTTGACTGACTTAGATAATTTACCTGCTCAAGATTACTTAATAGAAGGAGACGAAGTGTTATTGTATCAAGATGATAATACTGATTTTACTCCAGATACGTATTGGGTTGCTGGTTTTAATGGAACTCAGGTTATGCTAATGGACCGAGAAGGGAAAATTTTAAATGAATGTGGTGAAGAAGAAGGTCTTTATACGTTTAAGATAACACGCTCTGGATTTAGAAATCAGCAAAGCGCGTCTATGGCATCTGTAACCAGTATGATTAATCCTATAGATATAAATAATGACAACACTACAAATCATCTTACAAATTCAAGTTTTGAATATGAAACAGGTGATGCAAATAATCCTAGAATTATAAATTCCAGTGCTATAGAATATAAAGATTTCTGGCTACCACAGAATGAATATCGACTTGCTCAATTTTATGTGAATAATGGCGAAATTGACAACACTGTACAACATGCAAATCCATATATCTATAATGTAAAAGCTGAGTGGAGAGCTTTAAAATCATATGCATACTTAACTGGACGAAATTTTAATACTGATATCACAGCAACTGGTGCTTCTCCAAGACATGAAGGGTTCTTTGATGAATTCCAACCTTTTTATAAACTAACCAATAATGGAAATACTTGGGAAATACATCCTGAAGATTGGACCTTTGCGAGTGAGGTATCACAATACAGTCCCTACGGAGCAGAACTAGAAAATATGGATGCATTAGAACGGTATTCTTCTGCACAGTATGGATATAATTATACATTACCCACAGCTGTTGCTTCAAATTCAGAATATAGAGAACTTGGGTTTGACGGGTTTGAAGATTATACCTATGGACGTAATCCTTTATCCATTCCAGGTATAGGAGATGACAATCACCATTTTAGTTTTGCTGATGATTTAGGAAATAGTAATGTTGGACGTACAGAAGGGAAATCACATACAGGAAGGTATAGTGTAGTGATTAGAGGAGAAGGAAACGAAATGACCTTAACAAGACCTTTAGAAAATCCCGAAGTATTGCCTAGAGAAACGTGTATAACTATTCCAAATGAAGGAGAACCTACTTGTAATCCAGGAAATCCTCATCCTAAAGTTGATCCTTGCGCTGAAGTATTTAGAATTAATTGGGATTTAAATGGTCCTGAAAATTCAACTATTCCATTAAATTTTGGCCCTGATGATCCAGCTGAAATTGGAGATACCCCAGTAGAAATTATAAGTGTAAATGTTGCTGAAGACAATAGCTTGAATGATCACTTAAATATTTTTGCAGTGCCCCATCCTAGTAATTTTGACTACTCATATTTCCAAGTATCATTATATGATGGAGTAAAAGCAGAATCTTTATATGGTAAAACTATTCAACTTACTTATATGCTAAGGGATTCTACAGGAGATACTACTATTTGTAATGCACTAATTGAAACATCACCTCCTAATGGCTGTCCAAGTGCTACTTGCGAAGGTGGTTGTAATTAATAAATATCTCAAAACAATTATGAAAACACTATTTAAAAACAGCATTGTATTGTTTATAGCATTTATGGGATATATATCCTATGCACAGCTTCCTCCCTCTAGTTATAGACCAATTCCAGGAGAAACTTATATCATTAGTGGGTGGGTAAGTGAGTTACAATCTACTCCCGTACTTACGTTTCAGAGCACTATTAAGGTTTCATTTACAGATGAAAATAACACACCCATTACTTCAGAAGCAAATCTTGAATTTGCTCCTCATGGAGGCGTAATAGATGAATGGCAACGCATTATAGGAGAATTTACAATTCCATCTAACGCAGAACACATTCATATTAGTTTGATCAATAAATCAAATCACATACCAACAGGTGATGGTCCTAATCCAACCTCAAGTCAAGCCTATTTTGATGACATACGGGTATATCCTTTTAATGGAAACTTGAAAAGTTTTGTCTATGATCCAACCAATCAGCGTCTCATTGCAGAGTTAGATGAGAATAATTATGCAACCTTCTATGACTATGATAAGGAAGGTGGTCTTATTAGAGTCAAAAAAGAAACAGAGGAGGGCATATTCACTATTCAAGAAACGCGTTCTGGAAATTCAAAATTAAACGAAAATTAAAACTCTTAATTAATGAAAAAATATATAATAATAATTTGTTGTGTCTTCTCATTTTTTAATGGGTTTGCACAAGATCAAGAAGAATTCCAGTCGCTTGTTTCTTCTATTAAAAAGGTTTATGATTCTCAAGAAGCGTACGAACTTGAAATGACATATACTATTTATAGAGCAACAGATCCAACTACAATACAAGAATCTCATGAAGGAAACTATATCAAAAATGGATCAAATATATATAGTAAAATAGGAACTGTAGAATTAGTACATGTTGCTGAAACATTCTTACAAATTAATCATGATGAAAAAGCGATACTATATACAAAACAACAGCAGCAACAAAACAACGCACTCGATCCAATTCAGCTAGAAACGTTTACAAACCATTTTGAATCTATTCAAGTACAGAAAAAGGGTAATGGATGGGTTTGTGAATTGTCTAAACCTAAATTATTAGGAGAATTCTCTTACGGTAAAATCGAGCTATATGTAGATCAAAACTTTCAGATAAGAAAACAAGTATTATATCCAATACAAACGATTGTATTTAAAACAGGTGATGGAGAAGACACACTCGATCGTTCAGTTATTCATATTGAATTCTCCTCTTTACAACCTTTTAAAAGAAATGAGGTATTACAACTTAGTACGTATGTATTTACAAAAAATACAATTGTACAACCAGCTATTGCATTAAAAAACTACCAACTTATTAAAGCATAATAACGAGCCTTATCATTATGAAAAAATATAGTTTCAAAAATATAGCAACCTACTGTTGCTTGCCAATTATCGTTTTCTGTTTATTAATTTCTCAAAGTGTTTTCTCACAAATAGAAAGGGTGAGTGACCCACATACGATTGTTATTAATGGGGATGGAGACGGAGATGGTGTACTTGGGTATCAATATCACAATACAAATTATTCTCAATCTGGGTATTTTCATACACCCAACCCACAGTCATTTGTCTATATTAAGGGAGATGATACGATGCCTACAGATTATTGGTATCGATATACCGTACAGGTAGATATACGACCTATGGTACCATCGGGAAATACGTTTGTTCCAACAGGAGCTACTATTCATGAAAGATTAGTCATAGAATATAATCCGTTTTCTAATAGTGCAAATTTTAATGACCTTTCTAGATATCAACTAGGAAATAGACATGGGATTCAGGTGATCGTAACAGAAACGACCTTAGAAAACTTAAGTGATGCTTTACCTCTCGAAACTAACGTTCCACCACCACCAGGAGTACAATTATATTTAGGGTTTACAGTTGAAAATGAAAGTGTGCCATTGGCAACTACTCCTCCGTCAATTACGACTCCATTAATAGGAAATCAAATTAACCTTAATTGGAACGCTGTTACTGGAGCGAAAACATATGAATTAGAATGGACATGGCTAGATCGGTATTCTGATGACTTTAATACGCCACTAGGAGCCGTAGCTATTCCTTTAAGTGTACGTGATTTTGAATTGAATAGTACACGAATTCAAACAGAAGAAACAAACTATGAAATTCCTAAGATATATGACAATGGATTTTTAATCTATCGTGTACGAGCTGTAGGCGTTTTTGAAGATGATTTAAGTGTGCCCTATCATGGACCTTGGAGTTTTGACGATAGAACGGCAGCCAATGTAGACGCTTGGCCAAATGTTATTCCTATAGTTGCTCATGAAAATGATAAAAACTGGCAATTTCAAGCAAGTTATGCAGAAGAAGGAAAGAAAAAAGAAGTCGTTAGTTATTTTGATGGAACGTTACGTAATAGACAAACAGTTACTCGTATCAATAGTGATGAAAATGCCATTGTCGGAGAAGTTATTTATGATAATCAAGGCCGTCCAGCAATAGAAGTATTACCAGTACCTACGACAAGTGATGAAATAAAATATTATCCAGATTTTAATAGATCTAGTGAGACAACTAATGTTTACAATCATATGGATTTTGATTGGGATGCTCCAGAAACTAATGAAGAAGATTGTGAAGTACAGGTTTCAGGAATGTCTACGATAGAGGGTGCTAGTAAATATTATGGTATAGAAGGTCCTGTAAATTCAGAGAAACCTTTTCAAAAATATGTGCCAAACGCACAAGAATTTCCGTTTAGCCAGATAGAATACACGCCTGATAATACAGGGAGAATACGAAGAAAAAGTGGTGTAGGTCCTGATCATAAATTAGGATCTGATCATGAAATGAAGTACTATTATGTTACTCCAACGCAAGAAGAACTCAATAGACTTTTTGGATATAGAGTAGGAAATGCTAGCCATTACAAAAAGAATATGGTGGTAGATCCAAATGGACAAGTAAGTATAAGTTATATAGACCCGCAAGGAAGAACCATAGCTACAGCTTTAGCTGGAAAATCAAAACCTTCTAGTGGATTACAAAACCTTGATAGTATCCAAACAGTGCCAAGTGTTGTGACCGATTTGTTAAATAAATTAGTTGCTACTGATACTGATACAAACATAGATGCTAACGAACGATACAGTTCTGGGACTTTTGGAAATATCGATGATGGTTTAAGAGTTTCTAAAGAGATCGGAGTTTCAAAAAATGGAACAGAATACACTTTTGGTTATAGCGCTCAAAATCATGGTTTTGAAGTCGTTTGTAAGGAAAGCACTAGTATTTATGATTTTAAGTATGATTTGACATTAACCGTTACTGACGATTGTGGTAATGTGGTTGTTTTTGATTCACAAGAGACAATAAATGAACTTTTAGAAAACTTAACCAGAAATGGACAGGCAGCTTTAGACATTGGTAATTATACCGTATATAAAGATTTAAGGGTTAATGAAGAATCACTTTTAAGTTATGCAGATGATTATATAGCTGATTTACAAGACGAAACAAACGATTGTCATGTAGCTCCTTTTCAACTTAACTTGCCAGATACTTGTAATATAAACTGTGTAGATTGTTTAAATGGTTTAGGAGATAAATTTCCTTATATCATTACTCATTTAAATTTACAGTTTGATTTAAATCTAAATGTTTCAGACCTATCAGAAGATACAGATGGGAATATAGATGTAACATATACAGGGGAACAACAAATAGAGGTAGGTTCCTATGCTAATGGATATGCGACAGAATGGCAACTTACATTAGATGCTTGTAATTCAGAGTGTGGACTTCAAATCATAAATTCTTGTGAAGTATTTTCTTCTTTGCTGTTACAAGATGTAAGTCCAGGAGGACAGTATGGAATTGTAACCAACACAAACCCTACGATATCTATAGATGCTTTAAGTGTTTTTAATGATGCATTATTAGATGGGCAAGGAAATCGTTTACGTCAAGGAACCAGTAATTATATCAATAATGATTGGCGTCACCCTACCACACCATATACTAATAATAATGGAATAGAAGCTCAAATCATTGTTGTCCTATTAGAAGAAAACGATCCTAATATTTCAAGTGACAATGTATATGAGCCTCAAATAATAGAAGATGCACTGGTGCAACAAGGAGAGACTCAAGATGGAGCTCCTTACGATTATGTACTACCACAAGATCTTTTAGATTTACAAGATTTTTTAGATATTTGGGAATCTAATTGGGCTGAATCTTTAGTACAATATCATCCAGAATATGCATATTTAGCTTATGAAGAAGAATTATGTGATATAGTAGCACCTGTAAATGTTAAATATAACATTTTAGACGCTCAATTTACATCGGTAGATTTAACACCTGGAAGTTATGATGATTATTTACGCATTGTAAATACATATGCTCACGCACAAGCAGCGGGACTAACCTCTTCAAATGATGAGATTATGGATAAAGATCCTTATTTCATAACTGGAAACGGTTTATCACCAACCCGTATTCAAATTATGGATGAAGGACTTATAAATAACTATGAAGGTTCTAATGAGTCTATGTTATATTATTCCTATGCAGCTGTTATCTGTAATGGATTAACAAATTGTAATGTTCCAGCTGGGGTTACTAATATTAATAACCTTGGGGGCGTATCTACGATTCAAAAAGATAGAATATGGCAACTTTATAAAAGTAACTACCTGTCTTTAAAAGCAAAAATTCAATATGTATTAGTAAATGCACAAGCGAGTGTTTTAGGATATTATAATGGTTGTATGCTTGGTCAAAATCTAGATGGTACAGGAGGAGTACCACTTAGAACACCAAATGATATTATTAATAATGTAACACTTGGGTTATATTCAAATTCAGCATCTATTTCTATTTCAAACAGTAATCAATACTGTAGTGATGATAGTTCCTTATATGAAACAAAACAAAAGCGTTTTATTCCTATAGACGCAGCTTTGCCAGTAGATTTAACTGGTAATGAAGGAGATGCTTCTGCAGCAAGTATTATACAGGATACAGAAGATGCTGTTGATGCCATTACTTATTTAGAGACTGGAAAATGTCCTAATTTATTAGACCTAGAACTTTTTTTGAATGGGTTTGTGAATGAAGAAAATATTACTTCCTTGGTAGGCTCAAATACATATACGGGACAATATTTGACAAGCCCCATATACAATCGATTTGTTGGACAGGGTACTCCTAATGATATTATATTTACAGGAATTATTAATCCTACTAATTATCAATCTCTTAATTTTTCATTAGCGGGTAGTAATTCAATTTCTTGTGACACTCCTTTTACTTTAAACCTTCCGCAAACTAATTGGGATAGTGTGACTAATGGATGGGATGAATATGGTGATGATTGGCAAATTACAGGTTTTTCAAATATTTACTTTAATGGAGTGAATGCAGGAGAGAACACCTTTAGTATTTTAGCACAGGTTCAGATAGGGACACAACAACTAGATGCTGTATTTACAGGAAGCACCTGTATACCTTTAGGGAATTGTGAGGGTAGTTTAGATCTTTCTACGACAGCATCGTATCCTGGAGGGTATTCGCTTGTACGTCCTTGTACTCTTCAAAATGATATATCTGATGATTATCTAGCTTTATTAAATGCACTTATAGATTCTGAGCATATTTTTGATACGACTGCATACGGTTTAGAAGAAGAAATCACATATACTACAGGAATCTTACCTGTATATTATAATGATAATTTAGGAACGATTGGAGCAAGTTGGACTTTTGAAAATGGTAATTATATATTAAGTGTCCCAAGAGTTATTATAGCAGAAGGTAATACAATAACAACAGTAATTACCCCTGTACTTACGATGAATACACCTACCTTACAAGGGATTATAAATAATCCTAATTTTGAGAGCATAACATCAATAACATTCACAACCAATAGTGATCTTTTTTCTCAAACGGCAGAAATAGATTATCTCAATACAGATGGTACGTCAGGAGTAATAAATGTCACTTTTAATGAAGAGTTTGATTTTGCTTGTTGCCGCGGCGGAGGTATGCCTGGAGGAGAAGAAGAACCACCAGAAGGGCAAGAAGATTATGATGAGTCAACAGTAGGATGTAATGAATCACCTGGAGATGGGAATTTTCATCAAGAAGAACGATTTGAACATGCTTACAAATTAATGCTTAATAGTGCTATTAACGGTATACCAGCTAATGGAAATCTAGAAAATTATGGTGCTGATGTAAGTCAATATACAAATGCACCGTCAGGGACTTCAAATACACCTTTTCTATGGTCTGATTTTTTTACATCTTATTGTGAATCAATGTGCGAACCGTACACATTCAATTTTTCTGGAGCGAAAATGATTCTAGATGCAAATATAACGTTCAATTTCCCTGAACAACCAGGAACAATTCTTCTTTATTTTAACAATACGTTTGCAAATGGTGTCTTTTTTCTGAAAACGGGAATTGAGGACTTTAGTGACGTAACTAACATTGTTAAGTTTGATGTCGTTGGAGGAGTTACCGTAGATTTAGTCTATCAACTTCCTAATGGTAATTATATTGAGTTAACTGATCTGCCGTTTGAAAGTTA
>CAKZKZ010000604.1 GCA_937124495.1 uncultured Dokdonia sp.
ATAGCTACGTAAAATGACAACAATTTTAGTAATTCAGTGCTTAGAGTAACTTTTCGTACCATTGGACTTCAAACCCCGATTAAAACAAAAGAAAGTTTGATGGCTTCTTCGCTTTTCAATCATATTACTTGATACTTAGTCAGCAATATCAATGCTTACTTTTAGCCAACTTCGGACATTGATATAAATATATAACACGAGGTGGTATAGCCTTGACTGAGTTTTTGAGTGGAGATGATAAAATGAAAATACATAATGGAAAGGTAAAAAATAATGAGTTTTTTTAAAAAAGCTTTAGAAGTAGCAGATGCGTTTACTAAAACCTTCACTGGCGAAAATAGCCCAGGCAAGGTAATTATAAATTTGAGTAATGTAGCAGCATATCAAGGTCTAGTGTCAGATATTATTGATAAGTTAGAAAACGCAAAAACTGAAACTGAGAAAAGTCAGCTTGAAGATGAATTACGGAAGGCTCAGGCATCTTTAAATCATTATCGGGATCTGAGTCAAAAGGATGAAGAACGAATTACTCAGTCTAGAGACAGGCTAAGCAGAGTCATGGGTTCAGATACAGATAGCTCGAAACATTTGTTTAGAAAAAAGGAAGAGACTGATTGTTCCCTTAAGAATAAGGGGGATCGATTTGAACTTGAAGTTGGGAAGTATTTTGAAAAAGAAGGTTGTTTTGTTTTTTACAACGGGATGTTACGCAGTGAGGCTGATCAAGGAATTGATCTTGTTGTTTATGATAGACAAGCGAAAGTGGTACGGTATATCCAATGTAAGAATTGGGAGGTAATGACTTTAGATTTTGAAGATCTGTTGGATATTCTAAGAAAATTGCGTCTTAGCAGAATTATTCCTACAAGTGTGGAGATAGAACGTCAACAACAAGAGGGGTGGTCTAACGGTAATCACTTTGATGACAGTGTTTACTACGAAGTTGAATATTGTCTTGTTGTACCCAAAAGATCATCTATAACACCGGATGCATCTAATAAAGTGGGGCCTTTCGGAACGGTCTCTATGCCACAAAGGGTTGGAAAACCATCTAATATGGAACTTTATTGTTTTAACAACAATACCAATACACTCGAAAGTTGGCTGCACTTTGATTAATTAATTGAATAAGTATTAACTTGGGCTATCTCTTTTTATGTTTGAACCTGTCACTAATGCCACTTTGAAGACGTTAGCAGCACCTAACTATTGGTGCTGTTTTCAGTCGCTTTTTGCCAAAAGCAGACCTTTAAGATAGCACTTTAATATATAGACTCCGTTCGTGGCCTTAAAGCATTTGCATAATTTACTGATTGTTGTCTAGCCCAATGCAAAAGTGTGCTTTCCGCTATCTAACGAACATAGGGTGAAGGCGATAGTCAGGATTTTCATCCAGCATGCCGTATGCAAACATGCTACCAGAATCCCTGGCAATACTTATTCCCCGTTTCCAGTCTTCATCTTCATAACATCGATCAATAAACTCAAACAAATCATCAGCACAATCATAATCCAGTTCATCTAGGTATCCTAAATAGCACCCTAGAAGCAACAAAAAAGCTATACTCTGTCTTTTTTCTTCTTTTGATAATGACGTGAAATGCTCATTGGAACATGGTAATTGATCATCAACAGTTCTAATAAAATCATTGATAATATCTACTTCAATAAAATTTTTTATTTGACTATCTAACTCCACATCCTCATCAACATCAAATGTAATCTTAAAAGACAAGCCGTCTTTAGACTTACCTATATATTTAGTATCTGATTTTTTGTGTATTTTAAACTTTATCCATGTAAGATTTTTTTCCTTTTGGTTTATGCTTATATGGTTGCCGTAGCTGCTAGTACCTTTACTTTCTAAATAGTTTTTAACTAAATGAGATATTAACTTCTCTTTGTATTTTTCGACATATCCATCTATAACTTCTGTGCATGGTTCGCCATCCCAATATATAGTTTCACTTTCACTCTTCATGTCCTCGTACATACGATACACATTCCAAAATGTTTTTTCGTCAAATTTTATAAAGCTTGAATTTATACAAAAACTCCAAAAATTCAACTCGTTCACTCTTATAGATATTTCGTCTGCTACTACCATCTTGCTTCCTTTTTAGTTAATGTCCTTCTTGTGGTCTTCCATCAATCAAGGGTTACCTTGAATGGAAAACTTTTTTTACATTCTGATTTTGTTAGTGTTATGTTTATCTTACATTAATATTCGCTTTTCGCTCCAAAACAGTATTTCAGATATTGTCTGACTTACTAACTAAAAGTGTCAGATTGGATATGAGCTATTACAAATTAATAGGTATTTGACCGTATTCCTATTGTTCATAAGTAGAATATTTATATGTCATTAGTAAACGCCATGAAGCGTTGATTTGATTGTTAAATTACATCAATGTGAGCTACATCCACAATTCCATAAAATCTATTTTCTCCATTAAGCTTTTGCCTTGATGCTCATTTAATTCGATTATCACTTCGAGTGAGTCACTTCTTATAAACAATGCAGGCATATTTTCTAGCAAAATTTCATCACAATCTTCAGCTTTAGGCTCCATTTCAGACGTCACAATCAAACCTTCCGGACACAGTTTTATCGGACCACTTGGATATTCGAGCTTATCGCAATATAACTCTCGAAGTATTTTTAAATTTTTAAATTTATATTTAAGGTTATTCAGCCTACTCCATTCATTCCAAAGCATTTCAATACCAAGCGGACCTTTTAGCTTCTGTAATTGTTCTAACCCATGAGTTACCGCCTTAAGACTTCCCTTATCTGTACAAAGAATCTTTTCATCGTTCCACTCTTGTGAAACAACCTGGTCTAAGCAATCGCTTAACAAAGAAAGCTTATTTTGTTGTTCCCAATCAACATCAAAGTTAGCTATTCCCTTTAGATTTTCTATGTAATCATCCAGTACTGAAAAATTATTCCAGCAGATCCATAACACTTCCAACTTGCATAAAAAAACTAAATCAGTATCAACAAACATAATCATGTTGTCATGCAAATAAAGTTTCTTTAGGTTCTTTAGCTTCCCGATAACGTTGGGCACATAGCTAATTTTATTATTAGACAGGTCAAGTTCTTCTAGATTTTCTAACTCATTAATCCAATCAGGTATTTCTTCAATTTCATCAAGGCCCTCTGCGTTTTTCATGAATGGGGGCTGACGGCCATCTCGTTTCTTAGAAAACCTAAACGTTTTTAAATTTTTAAGATGCCTAATCTGCTTAGGTATTGCTGAGCAACTATGCCAACTTAAATCTAGTTCTTCGAGATTGACTAGAGTTTCCTTATCTCTAGGTAATCCTACCCAGAACCCTTGAGTTTTGTGTTTTACGTCATCACACAGAGTATTATCTTCAATATATTGAAGTTCAGGTATGTTGTTATTATCGGCCCATTCAAATAATTCATCTATCCATGAATCATCGAGATTCAGCTTTTCTTGCTTCTTTATCAAAATATTTATTAACCAAACTGGTAGTTCTAATCTGGTGGCACAACTGATTTAATTACCTATTCGCCCTTGCCAAACTACGTTAGTGGATTTCTACTTGAGAACTAATGAAAATGCTTTCTTACGACTTGGCTTCGGTCAAAGACAACACTGAAACCAACTCTTTTTCGCCCTCTTTCACCTTTTTTAACTTGGTATCCCAAACGCAGCCATTCGTCATACGAATAATATTGTTCGGAATCAATAAATTCGTTTTTAGGTGTGTAGCGCGAACTATTAATTAACTTTGCTTGATGCTTTCTAGGCGGAATGTAATCATCATTGAAGTTGATTTCATTGGTTTCAACTTCGGTAAAATCAGCATCAATGATATTTTTTGAATCAATATTTTTTTTATCAACTGTGCTTTCTTGCCCTTTTATTTTCCTTGCAAGCATATCACCAACACTCAGTTCAACGAATGCAAGAATGGCGAAAGGCCCCGATATAAAAAACCAACCGATACTTATCAATAAATACCAAACATAAGCATCATTTTCTTTATCTTTGGGGGTTATAATCCCTATCACAAAACCAATAACGACAAAAACTATAATGTAAAACGCCATGAGGGCTTCCTTCCGCTACTTGAATTTTCAGTTTACTGCTTCAATATCCCATCAGCAAGTAGATCAGCATCAATAAAGTACTTACCGCTTCTTACATCGTCATTTGCGATTGCGTATTCTCATGACTTTGATCACCGATTCTCATCAGCTTTGATCACTTGATTTATCATTTTGTAGAGCCATTCT
>CAKZKZ010000605.1 GCA_937124495.1 uncultured Dokdonia sp.
GACTTCTTGAGTTCATACCCTACCCATTCAGCTTGTTCATGAGACTCATCATAACTCAAAGAATAATACTGATGATGAACTACGTGTCCTGTTGTAGATGTAGGTAAGAAATAGGTATTAGTCTCCTCTTTTTCTTGCGTTCCTGCTTCTACAATAGGTTCATCTAGTTTTTGATTGGCATATTTCTCAAAAGTAAAATATCCTATGGTAAATAGGATGACGAGAAGTGGATACGTATATTTTCTTTTCATTATAGCAAATATCGTTTACACGGGAATCAATCACAATTTTTCTAGAAGCTCTTTTGCTTCAGCATATTTATAATTAGATGGATCTTCCAAAATGCTTGTAAGCATTACTTTGGCTTCCGTGACTTTATCAAATTTTAAATAGGTCAATGCTTTATACCATAAAGCACGAGAACGATCAAGGCTCTGAGCGCTTTCTAAAAGATCAAACTGCTCAATCGCTTTTTCAAGATTCTCTTTTTCTGAATAAATCAATCCTGTATATACATATACCAAAGGGTCTACTTCTTTTTCTGTCCTAATATATTCCTGAAAGCTCGTTAAAGAGGTATCTAAATTATCTTCTTTAAAAGCAGTACTTCCTTTTGATAATAATGATGCTTCATCTGATCTATTCGTAAAAGATGGGAGATCTGACGCTTGGTAATAATCTGTGTATAGGCTTTCATTTGAGTTTCCTGTAAACAATACCCCAAACAATAAAATCACTGCGGCCGCAGCCGATAAGATATAATACAACGAGCGCGATTTAGGTTTCTCTTTTTCTGAAGTTGTATGATAATCTTCCTTTACTTTTAAAAGTTTCTTTTTGATCGCTTCTCCTTCGTCACTTTGAATGTAGCTTTCTAGTTCTTTTTTATACGCTATGCCAGATAACGAATCATCTTCATAAGAAGTTTCTGTAAGATGGTGATTCATGGATTTATATAATGCGACCTCTTCTTTTAACTCAGGCTGTGATGCTATTTCCGTTTCAAAGTGCTTCGCATCTTCTGTAGACATGCTTCCGCTTAAATAGGCTTCTATTTTTTTATATACTATTTCTTCCATTACGCTTTGAGTTTTTCATAATTACCATCTTTCTTAACCAAGTCTCCTAAGCGTTTTTTACATTTAAAAATACGCTGAAACGCTACGTTTTCAGAAGCATATTTAAACTTCTTCACAATACGATCATAGGGTACTTTTTTAAAGTAGTCTTTTAATAACTCCTTACAATTAGGGGATAGTAACTCTAATTTTTCTTCAAATAGATCCCAACGTTCTTGTGCAATAATTGCTTCACTATGATTACTTTCTTCACTCTTTAGTGCAATGACCTCCTCATTTCTTACCCACTTTTTTTTAGAATTTAACTCTTTACGCCATAAATTTTTACAAACGGTAAACAGATACGCCTCAAAAGATGACTTGATTTCTATATCACTCACCTTCAAACGGATACTTAATTGGAATAATGCATTTTGAAAAACTTCTTCGGCATCTTGTTGCTGTCCTTCATTTTTAAGCACAAAATGCCTTACTTTTGAGAACATAGATGTGTAAATTGCTTTAATGATTTTTTCGTCACCTGTACGCAATCCATCTAGATAGTTTATACCATTTTTTGTGACCATAAATAAAAAAAGGTGTTTAGGGGGGTAAGATTATGGTTCTTTTGGAACATAAAGGCAAAATAACATATAAATCTTAAAATTTAATTATGAAAACAACATTTTTAACTTTACTTACGCTCATTTTACTTGTAGGGTGTTCTACAGAAGAAAATCTATACTTAGAAGATAATGAGTTAATAGAGACTAACTTTATTATCGATACTAACGGTGATACAAGAAGTACACGTACCCCTTACACTGAATGTTATAATGTCTATTTTGATTCTGCAATATATGCAGCAGAAGATATTCAAGGCATAAAACAAGTTTATTTTAGACAACAAAACTGGTATGCTGCTCCTAATCAACCTGCAAATTATCCATTTCATCAAATTTGGTGTGCAGGTGAGCCTGGAACACCAGGTGGTTCAGAATCAGAAAATGACCCTCCAACTGGAGTAACCTTTGTTCCTATAGGCGGTCATGGCGGGTAATTTTTTCTAAAAATCACTGTATGATTTTCATCATATAACTTAATATAAAAAATCATTTATGGTATCTTAAAATTTAATTATGAAAACAACATTTTTAATGCTACTTATACTCATTTTACTTGTAGGGTGTACAACAGACGAAACGAATGAGTTTGTAAAAGCTAATGCTACGATTACCTTAGACAACAGTAGTACAAGAGAAGCATCCGGCCCTAACGGTGATCAATTCCAATGTCATCATGTATATTTTGATCCTGCTATATACTCTCCTGAATCTATTCAGGAAATTAGAAACGGTTTCTTTGGTGATGGTTCATATTGGTTTGCAGCTCCAATACAGCCTGAAGGCTTCCCTTACCATCAAATTTGGTGTCGCTATTTAGGACATCCAGGTGGCTCAGAATCAGAAAATGACCCTCCAACTGGAGTAACCTTTGTTCCTATAGGCGGTCATGGCGGATAATTTTTTTCTAAGAATCACGGTATGATTTTCATCATACAACTTAATATAAAAAATCACTTATGGTGCTTTAAAATGGTACTATGGGTGATTTTTCTTTTTCCTATTAACCTTATTCCTCAAAATACAGCTGACATAAACACTATTATTTCTTCAGATATAGAAGATGTTCATAAAGAACAGAAATTAGATTCTCTTTTTACTTCATTAGAGAAAAAAGATAAAGATTTTTTA
>CAKZKZ010000606.1 GCA_937124495.1 uncultured Dokdonia sp.
TATTAATATCTATCGTACTTGGATCTACAATGAGATATAAGAAATAGCTCGCCCTTGCTTTATCTGGAAGCAATCCTTCAAAAGCAGCACTTACGGCGTGATTGAGATATGGATTTTTTATAAATCTGTCGTTGACAAAAAAGAATTGTTCGCCTCTTGATTTTTTACAAAACTCAGGCTTGACAACAAATCCTTCAACAGTAACGATATCGGTTTCTTCGGTCACAGGGACTAGCTTTTCATTAGTTTTTCCACCAAAAATCCCTACAATACGTTGCTTCAGATTCCCAGCTGGTAATTGAAAAACCTCTCCTTCATTATGAAACATCGCAAACATAATTTGCGGATGTGCTAATGCCACACGCTGAAATTCGTCTATAATATGACGAAGCTCTACGTTATTAGATTTTAAAAAATTACGCCGTGCCGGGATATTAAAGAAAAGATTCTTGACAGCCAGTGATGTTCCGCCTGGTGTTGCACAAGGCTCTTGAGCAATGATATTACTCCCTTCAATCTCGATATGAGTTCCTACATCATTGTCGTGTATACGTGTTTTAAGATCTACGTGTGCTACGGCGGCGATAGATGCTAATGCTTCTCCTCTAAATCCTTTTGTATTGAGATTAAAAAGATCTGCAGCCGATGTAATTTTGGACGTAGCATGACGCTCAACACTCATACGAGCATCGGTTTCGCTCATTCCCTTTCCATCATCTATGATTTGGATAAGTGTTTTTCCTGCGTCTTTTACAATTAATTTAATGGATGTTGCTCCTGCATCAATTGCATTTTCTAAAAGTTCTTTTACAACAGATGCGGGTCGTTGTACAACCTCTCCCGCGGCAATTTGATTTGCCACATGATCTGGTAAAAGCTTAATAATGTCTGCCATCTATCTACCTAAAATATGGATAAATCAAAGTCTATAATCCATAAAAATATAAAAGCAAGTATTGCTATAATAATCAATATCGTGCTATTAAATTCAATATTGCCTCTAGTTCTTGAAGATTGTCGTGCGTCTTTCCAATGAGAGCCAAAGTCATTCTTATTATAAGACTCTGTGTAAGCATCTATCTTTGTAGTATACTTAGTTTCATCTACCTCCTCTTTTCCGTCATAATAACGCGGAGTATAGTTAAACCTATTGTTGGTTTTAAGTTTTTGTATTAAAGTAAACTTTATTGGTCCCATAACGTACTTGGTATTATATCAAATATACGTTTTTTACAGTCAAAAAGCATGCCTATTTAACAGTTTGGGACCTCAGAATTGGCAAAATGATGTAGAAATATGGAAAGATAGGACGATGATTTGTTTTAAAATTTTGACTCTTTTTTGAGTTGCGCCATTTTTATAGCTGCAATAGCAGCCTCTGTTCCTTTATTTCCATGCTTACCTCCACTACGATCAATAGATTGCTGCATGGTGTTATCTGTAAGTACACAGAAAATAACGGGTATATCGCCTTTAAGATTCAGCTCTTTGATACCTTCTGTAACCCCTTGACATACAAAATCAAAATGTTTTGTTTCTCCCTGAATCACCGTTCCTATAGCTATAATCGCATCTAGCATATCATAAGATGCTGTCATACGTTTACAACCATAAATAAGTTCAAAAGCACCTGGAACATTCCAGCGCACAATATTATCATTGATTGCCCCACAGTCTTTAAGTGCATCAAAAGCACCTTGAAATAGCCCTTCGGTTATTTGACCATTCCATTCAGAAACAACAATCCCAAACCGAAAAGATTTCCCATTTGGGCTTGTACCTTAATCGTAATAAGATAAGTTTGTTTTTG
>CAKZKZ010000607.1 GCA_937124495.1 uncultured Dokdonia sp.
TCACTTTAATATCTTTATCACTCCCTACACGTTGCACACGACTCTCTTGAAGTGCTCTTAACACTTTTGCCTGTGCAGAAAGACTCATGTCTCCTATTTCATCTAGAAATATCGTACCGCCATTGGCAGCTTCAAACTTTCCAGCTCTATCTTTATTTGCTGAGGTAAAGGCTCCTTTTACATGACCAAAGAGTTCGCTTTCTATTAATTCAGAAGGTATTGCTGCACAATTCACTTCTATTAATGGGCCGTTAGATCGTTCGCTTTTTTCATGTAACCAGTGTGCAACAAGCTCTTTTCCTGTTCCATTAGGACCAGTAATTAAAACACGTGCATCTGTTGCCGAAACCTTCTCTATCATTTCTTTTATTTGAGAGATTGCGTCACTATCGCCTATCATCTCATACTTCTTACTTACTTTCTTTTTGAGTAGCTTATTTTCAACAACTAGATTTTTCTTATCTAGTGCATTACGAACAGGATTGAGTAATCTATTTAAATCTGGTGGTTTTGAAATATAATCAAAAGCGCCTAGACGCATTGTATTGACAGCCGTATCAAGATCTCCATGCCCAGAAATCATCACCATAGGAGTTTCTGGTTTTAGTTTTTTGGCAGCCTCAAGCACCTCAACTCCATCCATCTTTGGCATTTTTATATCACAAAGTACCAGATCGTAATCTGTCTCTTTAATTTTATTGATACCCTCTAACCCATCTTCGGCTTGTTCTACTTGATACTCCTTACTTTCTTCAGAAAGAATCTTTGTGAGTACTCTGCGTATTGCAGCTTCATCTTCTATAATTAATATTTTAGACATATAAATCTTTTTATTTTATGAGGTATAGAATCAAATACTATTCCTTTTTATTATATACGTGTATATCTCTTTGAGGAAAAGGTATTGAAATATTATTTTCTCTAAAGAGTGTATCTATCTTATATCTTAGGTCACTTTTAATACGAGGATCTGCAAAACTATTACTTGTAAAAAAATACACACTAAACTGTAAAGCCGAATCACCAAAATCTTCAAAGAGCACAAAAGGTTTTGGGTTTTTAAGAATATTTGTCTGCCCCTCTAGGCTTTGCAATAAAAGATCGGTAACGAGAGTTGTATCACTTCCATAAGCAACTCCTACAGTAACGCTCTCCCTTGTCGTTTTATGATTTTGTGTCCAATTATATACTTTTTCTGTCAGAAATTTATGATTGGGTATTACAATCACCTTATCATCCCTAGTTAATGCCCTCGTGGTTCTTAATTTAATATCAAACACCCTACCTACTTTCCCATCATCAAACTCAATAATATCTCCGATATGTAATGTTTGATCTAGTATAATAAAGATTCCAGAAAGTACATCCTGAAATAATGTTTGTAAGGCAAAACCTAAACCTACAAACAGCGCTGCAGATGCTGTTAAAAACACGGTTACATCTACACCAGAAGCACTTAGCACAGCAATAACAACAAGTATATATATAATGTATCTTAAAAACGCAAAAATACTATTAAACTTATTACGATCGTCTTCTGGTAATTTTTTAGAAACTAGCTTTCGCGAAAGTATAAGTAGGCGATTTACAATAATAAACGAAACAATTATAAGTAGAAAAGTCCCAATAGTAATATGGATTTTTTCTTTTCCAGAACCAAAGTGAAGCCCCCAATTAAGAAATTCCTTAATACTTCCCCAGATATCATCTGTAATGACATCCTTTACTTTATCGACCGTATTTTCTTGCGTATACATTAGTATTTCAACCATTTAAAGAGCTCTTTATACGTAGGTTTTTTGCCATACATCAAGATACCTACTCGATATATTTTTGAACCAAACCATACCGTAAAAACAAAAGAAGCGATTAATAAAGATACAGATAATGCCAATTGCCAAGCGGGTACTTCAAAAGGAATACGCATAAGCATCACTATGGGTGATGTAAGCGGAATAATAGAAAATATAGTTGCTACCGTTCCATGTGGATTATCTATTACGGCAAAAAAGCCTACATAAATAGCGAGCATTAATGGCATAATGATAGGTAGCATAAATTGCTGTGTATCCGTTTCATTATCTACAGCGGCACCAATAGCAGCATATATAGAACTATATAAAAAATACCCTCCTATAAAATAGATCAGGAAACCAAATACCAATTGTAATAATGGAAGCTTTTTTGCTTCTTCTATTACTTGAATGACCATGTTTTGATCCTTGAGTATTTCCTGGATTTCAGAGTTTGTCATATTCTCCGTAACACTAGGATCAATACCTACCACAAGTTGAAATACAATTAATAATATAGCTCCTAGTATCACCCAAATAGTAAACTGTGTAATTCCAGCCATCGTAGTACCTAATATTTTACCTAGCATTAATTGAAATGGCTTTACGGACGAAATAATCACCTCTATAATACGATTGGTCTTCTCTTCTATCACACTACGCATAACCATATTACCATAAATGATAATAAACATCATCAATAAATACCCTGCAGCACCTCCAAAACCTGCCTTCACCCAACTACTCATCTTTGAAGATGTCTCTCCAGAGTAATTTTCTATCGCAAGATTCACATCTGCTTTGGAATTTTCTATAATAGCGAGATCAACATCATTCTCAATCAATGTCAAGTCGGTCAGTTTTTTTTCGATTTTCTCTTCAATAGCTTCTACCAACCCAAAGGAAGGGGTTTCTTCCCCATAAAACTTCACATTAGAAGCAAGGTTTTCTCTACCAGAAGGGATATGGATTATTCCATAATATGCCGCTTCTTCAGCTACTACTTTTGCAGTTTCAAGACCTTGATCAGATAGATTAATATAAGTCGTTTGATCTGTATTACTAAATTCTGCTTGGAATAAACCTGAGTCATCAACGATAGCTATGGTACGTTTTGTATCACTATTTAATTGCGTGAGATAGGTTATTAAGAAAACCATCCCTACTAAAATCAGCGGACTCAAAAAAGTCATAATCAAAAATGACTTATTACGTACTCTTGCCTTATATTCTCTTTTAATAATTAATGACAATATACTCATATACTTCCCTTTACTGTTTGAATAAATATATCATTTACACTAGGAATCACTTCGGTAAAGTGAGTTACTTGCCCATAGGATTGTAGCTCTTTCAACAATTCATTTGGACTCCCCTTATCTCCAAGTTGGATACGCAGTTTCAACTCGTCTCCAAGTGATTTAAATTGCGCTGGAGTTACCTCAAACTTAGATTTTAATGCTGTTTCCGCTTTCGCGAAAGCGGACTCATCCACCTCTACTCCTATATCAAAAGTATTATTTCTGTACTGACGTTTGATCGTATTAATCTCTCCGTCTAAGATTTTATTAGATTTATGAATAAGTGCTATGTGATCACAAAGTTCTTCTACAGATTCCATACGATGTGTTGAGAAGATAACAGTAGCGCCTTCTTTCTGTAATTGAAGAATTTCGTCTTTGATTAAGTTGGCATTAATCGGATCAAAACCGCTAAAAGGCTCATCAAAAATGAGTAGTTTAGGATTGTGCATCACCGTGACTACAAACTGAATTTTTTGTGCCTGACCTTTAGATAATTCTTCGATTTTTTTATTCCACCAAGCACCGATCTCTAATTTCTCAAACCAATGCTTGGCTCTTTTTTGAGCCTCTGCTTTTGTTAGCCCTTTGAGTTGTGCGAGGTATAAAACCTGTTCTCCAACCTTCATCGATTTATACAAGCCACGTTCTTCTGGCATGTACCCTATATCTCGAATATGTTGCGGTTCTAATGGGGAACCATCTAGCGTGACACTTCCCGTATCTGGCATGGTGATTTGGTTAATGATACGTATAAGTGTCGTTTTACCCGCACCATTAGGCCCTAGAAGTCCAAAAATACTTCCTTGAGGTACGGCTATAGACACTCCGTTAAGTGCAGTAAAGTCTCCAAATTGTTTAGACACTGTATCTGCAACAAGTAATGAATTCATAGTTAATCTTTAGTAGGCTAAAGATAGGAATAAGCACACAGAGGGATGCGATTATTTAGGAGATTTTATGAACTTGCTTAATTACTACAATTCCCGTCTATGAAATCTTGCATGGTAGGATTATAAGCATTATCATTTATTACTAAATCTTCAACAATACCATTTATAATTAAATCTTCAACTGCGCAAAAACCTGTAAGCATTTCATTATTATTAATCCATAAAGAGTTAATTTCTGTAATATTTTCTAATCCTGAAAGATCGATTATTATTGGATTTATACCTATAGCCAAGACTTCGTTTACTGTTTGGAGTCCTGATAGCCCATCTAAAGAAGTAAATAGGTTTTCTAGCTGTAAAAAGACATTATCTGCCGTTGTAATATTATGTAATCCGTTTAAACTTGTACCTTGATATTGATTTATGTTAATAGAACCAATACTATTTAGATTAGAAAGAAAAGATAAATCATTAAGCGCCTGTGGCGTGGAGTTAGAATTACAACATCCTGCTAATCTTAATGATTCCAAATATTGTGGAATTATATTGGATAATATAGAAGCATCTTCAATAAGCCAATTTCCTACAAGTGATAAACGTCCACCTTCTTGGATTTGAGCATTTTCAAGACCATTATAGCTTTCTAAATTTATATTACGTAACAAAAAAATATTTCCTACTGATGTAACATTTGACAATGCTTCAATTGAAGTTAATTCATAATTATCTTCGAATTGAATACTACCTGGTAAACTTGTTAAATTTTCAAGTCCATTAAGATTTGTTAATTGTGTAGCTCCTAATTGAAATATACCTCCAATTGTATTGAGGTTATTTAAGGCTTCAAGAGATGTCCCTCCGAAAATAATTAGATTCCCAGTTACTTCTGTATATCCCAAAGCTCCAAAAGCATCAATCTCTGCCTGTGTTCCTAAAAAAACATCTCCTTCAAAAACAAGGTCACTTTCTTCTTCTATCTCCATTTCTTCTTCCATCTCCATAATTTCAGGTTCTGGAATGGGGTCATCTGTGGCGCAAGAAAAGACACATAGTGCACATAGAAAAGTAATGATTGTTTTCATAAAAATCGTTAGGTTATTTATACAGAATTATTTGCAATAGAAATAATAGGCTATTCACTACAATTCCCGTCTATGATATCTTGCTGGGTAGGGTCAAATGCGTTTAAAAATAATATAAAATCATCAACAGCGATATTAGATATGTTATTTTGCAACGCACAAAAATCATTTAATGAAAGGTTTCCAATAATAGAAACACCACTTGTTATTGATGAGATATTTTCTAAACCATCTAGTGTTTCTAATTGGTTATTATCAGAAATAAAAACAGCGAAAAGATCGTTTGTTACGTTACTTAATTCTTGAATCGTGGTAATATTTGGATTGAACCAGAGGGAAAGACGATTTATAGTCGTTATATTTTCTATACCCGCAAGGCTTGTCCCCTGAAAGCCTTTAATACGTAACCACTCTACTTCTGTTACATTACTTAAAAATGCTAAAGATGTGAATGGTTGTACCTCTGGTGGTATTGTACTGCAATCAAGAAAGGCACTACATTGAGGTAATAATTCTTCAAATTTTATCACATCCATAATAGAAGGAATTCCATTTTGAATAGTATCCAAGTTTAGTAGTTTATCATTTCCTTCAATAATTAAACTTCCTCCTGAAGCTATTGAAATACCTTCAAGACCTTGTAGTGACTCAATTTCTCTAAAACTATTAATTTCAAGTGATGTTACAGTAGAATTTATACTACTAAAAGCATCT
This sequence comes from uncultured Dokdonia sp., assembly GCA_937124495.1. Lineage (GTDB taxonomy): Bacteria > Bacteroidota > Bacteroidia > Flavobacteriales > Flavobacteriaceae > Dokdonia. The sequence goes on from CAKZKZ010000607.1 coordinate 5,784, forward strand.
AGTGACGTGATATTAGAATTTACCAATAATTTTAAAGCTCCAGTAACACTTGTCAGATTTTGCAAACCATCTAAACTAGTCACTTCATGTATATAATTCAGAAATAAATCACCTCCAATAACCTCTAATGTAGATAAGCTACTCAAACTAGTAATAGGATCTGGGTTTTCAAACTGAGTGCTAAGTAGTAGATTACCTGTGATCTCAGTATACTCCATAGCGCCAAAGTCCTCTACGGCTTGTTGGGTCACCAATTCTACATCACCGTCAAAAACATTAGCAATAGGCTCTTGAATAGGATCATCTGTAGTACAAGAAAAGATGCATAGTATGCATAAAAAAGTAATGATTGTTTTCATAAAAATGGCTAGGTTAGTTATACCATCAAAAAAACAAAAGAACTATGTATGTAAAGACAACCCCTATAAAGGTTTACGAAACGTGACTTTGCATTTACAAAGGGCTAACGAATACTATAGAAATAACCCGATATATGTTTACTACAAAACTCAAATAATCAGCGATTATTTTTTCAAACCTTAAACAAAATCTATAAAAAACAAAACCCACCCTTGACAAAAGTCTAGGATGGGAAAAAAATTGCTATGAAAAAGAAAAATAACGTTAAATAGTGTTTAACGTTATTCAAATATAACTTTTTTTTATAAACCTATAGGCAAAACCTTTAGAAAAATTGACAATTTAACAAGCATTACGAAAACATGTCCTTTACTTTCTCAAAGAAGGACTTATCTTCTTTCTCTGGATTAGGTACAAAATTTTCATCTTTAGCCATTTTTTCAAAAAATTGCTTTTGTTCTTTAGTCAATGTTTTTGGAGTCCATACATTTACATGAACTAACAAATCTCCTTTACCATATCCGTTTATAGAAGGAATTCCTTTTCCTCTAAGGCGTAAAATCTTTCCGCTTTGTACTCCAGCTTCTACTTTGATACGTACTTTCCCAGTAACCGTTTCAATTTCTTTTGAGCTTCCTAAAACAGCTTCACTGATACTGACATACATATCATAATGAAGATTATCACCTTCTCTCTGTAGTTTTTCATGAGCTAATTCTTCTATAGCCACTAATAAATCTCCAGAAATTCCATTACCAGGAGCATCGTTTCCTCTTCCTTGTACTTTAAGTTGCATTCCGTCTACAACTCCTGCTGGTATTTTGATACTTACTGTTTCTTCTTCTACTTTTAACCCTTGTGCATCTGCTCCGTCTGGGCGTTTATCTATACTTTGTCCAGCACCTCCACAGGTGGAACATGGCGCTGAGGTTTGCATACGCCCTAATATCGTATTCTGTACACGTGTAACTTGTCCAGAACCTTTACAAGTTACACAGGTTTTATAGGTGACACCTGCTGCTTGTTTTTTACGCTTTACTTTGATTTTTTTCTCTACGCCTTGTGCAATTTCTTCTAAAGTAAGTTTGACACGAATACGTAAGTGACTTCCTTTGGCACGTCGTTGTCCGCCGCCGCCAAAACCACCAAATCCAGAGAATCCACCTCCACCGCCGCCAAAAGCACCGCCAAAGATATCTCCAAACTGACTAAAGATGTCATCCATATTCATGCCACCTCCAGCACCACCAAAACCACCACCTTCAAATGCCTTATGACCGTATTGATCGTAACGTGCCTTTTTCTGCTCATCACTTAACACCTCATAAGCTTCGGCAGCCTTTTTAAAGCTTTCTTCAGCCTCAGCATTTCCTGGGTTTTTATCAGGGTGAAATTCAATCGCTTTTTTACGATATGCTTTTTTAATTTCTGCTTGAGAAGCACCTTTTGAAATGCCTAAAATGTCGTAAAAATCTTCTTTCATATATAGTACCCAGCCTACCTGAGTATTGTATTAGTATAATCTCTTGTCGTACTCCTTTAGATAGACTGTAATTTTCAGATTATGGTTATTGCCTTTTCAAAACTTACTTTCCTGTCACAACTTTAGGAAAACGAATCACCTTATCTCCTAAGGAATATCCTTTTTCTATCACGTCTACAATCTTACCAACCATTTTCTTACTAGGTGCAGGTATTTGCGTTATAGCTTCGTGTATCTCTGCATCAAAAGTATCTCCAGCTTTCACCTTTGTTTCTTCAAGACCTTTTGATTTTAAAGTTTCTTTTAATTTATTACTGATCAGCCCTACTCCTTTTGCAAGTTCTTTGTCTTTTGCTTTTGCTATCTCTGCCATCGCACGATCAAAATCATCTACTACAGGAAGTAATGATTGGATCACTTCTTGTCCCGCTGTTTTAAATAACTCTAAGCGCTCTTTTGTAGTACGACGTTTATAGTTTTCAAACTCTGCAAAAAGTCTAATAAACTTATCTTTCTCTGCTTCTAGATCACTTTTTAACTGATCTACTTCACTTATTTCTACAGTAGCTTCATCTTTTGTATCTGTTGCAATATCTTCATTTTGATGCCCATCTACAGGAATATCTTCTACTTCTTGTGTGTTATCTTTTTTTGCCATAATTGGTAACTACTTCCATTTTTGATTGAGGTGGCAAAAGTACTGCCATTTCTGGAAAAAATGTCAAAATGTCATTGTATAATTAGCTAATTCAGACATACGTCACACGATATGTTTTTAATATAAAATTAAAATAGGTGTGCTTATCTATTATGTACCTTTGCACTTTATAAAACATCAAAACAATTTATAATGAAAAAATTAATTGCAAATACATTTGCTATTACGGCTATTTTGATCAGTACTATTGCTTGTAAAAGTGACACTAAAAATGAAACAGATGCCTCTACTGCAAAAGAAGTAGCGACTCCTGTAGCACAAGCAACTACATATACAGTAGATACCGCTACCTCTACTATTATGTGGAAAGGAACAAAACCAGCTGGAACTCATGAAGGCACTATTACTATACAATCTGGTTCTATTCAGGTAGCTGGAGATAAGGTTACAGGAGCTTTTGTCATAGATATGAACAGCATCACTGTCACCGACCTTGAAGGTGATAGCAAAGCAAG
>CAKZKZ010000608.1 GCA_937124495.1 uncultured Dokdonia sp.
GGGAAATGTTTGGCTGTAGCAATAATTCCTTGCTCTTGAGTTGTTTGAATAAACTGTTTACTCAATTCTATTACTTTTCCTTTGTCGTTTCCAAAACTTCTATTCTTTATAGCATCATTTTGAGGGCTAATATCAACTACAGGCGCAAAATTTTGACGAAAACCTATTTCAAGTAAATTATTATTAATAATTCTTGCAATAGAGTCCGATTGCTTCGTTGTTTTGATATCAATTGTATTCATAATGGGACTTGTTCCTTGTAGTCTACCGTTAAAAAGACTAGGTTCCGCATCGATTGAAAACAGTATGGGTACTTGTTTTTGAGAATCACTAATTCTATTAATGGAGTCAATCATTCGCTTATGATTTGCCTTTGTACCTTTTAAAAACACAATACCTCCAATTTTATTTTCGGCTACTAAATTCAAAACAACACTTTCGGGTTTACCTAATTCTCCAGCAGACGTTACAATCATTTGTGCGACACGAGTGGTGTCATTTAGTGAGTGAAAAACTTCATCTACTTTATGCTCTATAACAGGGGCATACTTATAAAAATCTTGCAATTTATTAGATTGAGCATGTACGGATAAGAAAATAGTAAGTGTGAATGATATTGTTAGCGCTAATTTATCCATTTTATTATTTTGATTGGGTCGTTTATTATCATTTCCAATTTAGTTGATTATACACAATGGTTTTATGTATGCTATCGTTGCGTGTTTCAAAAACTAATGTAGTAAATACAAACTGAATAGAAAACCTGAGAGAATTTTTGTAAACAAACGCATACTCAATAAAAAGTAGTTTATATTTATTAGTTTCGTACTTTAACCAATACTAAAAACTGATGTCGATAACTAGAATAGATACAACCCCACATATGAGTAGAGTTGTTGAGCACAATAACACGATTTATCTTTGTGGTCAAGTTGCAAAAGATGCTACTAAAAACATCAGAGAACAAACTGTAACAACATTAGAAAAGGTTGAAGAATTGCTTAACAAAGCGGGTTCTGATAAAAGGCACATACTTTCGGTAACAATTTATGTGAGAGATATGAAAGATTTCTCAGCAATGAATGAAGTTTGGGATGCATGGGTTGAGGAAGGTCATCAGCCAGCGCGTGCCTGCGTTGAAGCTCGTATGGCTCGACCTGAATTACTCATAGAAATGTCAGTGGTTGCTGCTAAGAAATAGCATGGAAAACTTAAAATAATATATCAGGATACTTGTTTAGTCATGAACGTGCTTGTATGTGAAAAGTAGCGCTGAAAATAAGTGTTAACTTCCCAAAAATGCCTAAACTTTCCTGTTAGCAATGATTTTCGCTATTAATTATACAGGTTGTTGTGTGTAGTGTTCCTTCGAACAACCCTTTTACCTTCAGTATTTTTATTTTGGTAAAATTTTATGTAAGATAAGTTTAATAACTAGAGTAGAATCTGGAGATATGTTTTCTGGGTAAAAGGTTCTTTTTACCAAATTTGGTGTAGCAATAAGCTGTTTAATCTCACCAGTTCTCATCCCTTGAAGCCCTTCTTCTCCTGCTGTCGTTACCTGTCCTGCGCCAACTTTTATTTTGATAGGATTACCTGAGTTTTCATTAGAATAAAGGACAGTACCATTTCTATAGGACGTAGTTTCATACAATAGAATCTCATCGCCAATTGTCACTTTTTCCCCTTCCCCTTTTTTTAGAATGATATACTCTAAGCCAGTATTTGTTTTTATATAATGGCTTGCGCAACCACATATAAAAAAGAGCATGATTAACGTTCTTAAAAATTTCATATGTATTTGTTTAGTGTATTCAAAAGAACAGTTTTAATATTGTAGTCAAGCTATTTGATATGTCAAAAAAGTGTAAATTTTTTCATTATAAATGTTTATCAAGGCTGTTGTATAAGATTAGTTACACGATGTAACCAATAAAGTTAGCACATACAAGCTGAATAGAAAATTTGATAGGGTTTCTGTAGTAACTAGTAAGTACTTTCAAACAGTAGTATATAAGTGGTTTACTCCCTGTTCTATTCGTATTAGTTCATTTGTTTTCTTTTTCTTTCAAGTGTTTAGAAACGAATTCACTATAACACATTAAATTTCCATTCACAACATTATAAGCCAGGTATATAGTATTTGCATGAATATGCTTAATCTATCCTTTAAACAATATTATTTTATTTTGGATATATTAACTTTAAAAAACGTTCAATAATTGCTACTTGTTCTTCATTAGAATTATAACTCAAGACCTCTTTTCTAGAATAACCCCTTACGTAAAGGTCAAATTTTAAACGGTATACCATTTTTTGCATTTCAACACCTTTTTTCTTGTTTAGCTTTTTAAATTCTCTCTCCCACCATTCAAAATTTATTTTGTTGGGGTTTATAAAATCTTTTGTGATTTGGGTAATGAATTTACTTGCCAACCTTATCTCCATTTTTAAACTATACTCAAGTGATGTTGATTGTTTTTTATAAGGCTTAGAGTTTAATAGTGTTTTATTTTGTGTAACCAAACTATCTACTGAGATTAATCCTTTATAACTTTTTAAAATACGCTCATATTGTTCAGAAGCATATAAAAGCTCTCCATTCGTTTTAAACTGTTCAACTCTATTGTAATCAGATTGATACAAAGTCAGAATATTTTCTAACTCCACAGGATTTGTTTTTTTTAATTTTTGAAGGTGTAACCATTCAAATGCACGAGAGATTTGTTCTGAAGGAGGCCATGAGTGATCTCCATCATACGTTATAAGAGTATTTCTAATTTCTTTGGAATCGAGATACTCTTTGTTTTTCAACATTTCTTTGTAATTCATATCTCTATCACCACAAAGGCCTATATATGCATAATCTTGCGTTGTAGGTATATAGGCAGGGACACCTGGAAATCCGGCACCACAAGCTATCACTCCTGTAAACTTGCCCGTTATTGTTGCTATTGCTGAAGCTAAACGAGAACCTCCAGAAAACCCTGAGAGGTACATTTCGTCTTCTTTAATATTAAAATTGGCGTAAATATGGTCGAATAAATTGTCGGTTATATCAAAATTGAGAATAAATGATCCATTTCTTGAATTGTTGGAACAAACTAGAATATGACCATATTCTTCAGAGGCATTAATAAATGGTTGAATACCAATTGCAGCTCTTGCTGCAGGTTCAAAAATAAAAACAATAGAATTTAACTCACCTTCTTTATATTTTTCAGGTAAGTAAAGAGCAAATGTTTCATCATTTGTTCCTGAAACAGGAATAGAATCATGAACTACTCCTTTTTTAAATGTTGTTTGAGCTTGAGTAGAAAAGAAAAAACAGATACACAGAAATAAAAATTGAACCTTCATAATTTATTTTCATTCATTATATCAAATTTTATAATTCTTAGTATGTGTAGCTGCTATCTTAAGTCTATCATTCCTTCGCGTCTTAAGAGGCGTACACATTTGTATAATACTTCTATCAAAAATACTAATAAAATTGTATCGCGAAATCATAATAAACGAAACCCCGCATAACTTATCGTTTTACGTCTTTCCATCATACACTTAGAAACATTAAGTAGTATAAATTTATTACTGTTAAAATATAAAACTACCGCTTGGCCCTTTCTTTAGCAATTTCAGTAAGTCGTGAATCAATCATAGCTTTAGATAACCAACGTCCTTGTACAAAGACACCCGCTACATTTTTAAGATGTTCAGCATCTTGTAAAGGATTGTTGTTTAATAAGACAAGATCGGCGCTTAAACCTACTGCAATGGCACCAAACTTATCTTCGGCAGCAAAGAAAGTGGCTGGGTTGATCGTCCCGGCTTGTAAGATCTGTAAAGGCGTAAGACCCGCTTGGATCATTCCTGCAATTTCATGATGTATCGAAAACCCAGGGACATTAAATAATTGTGGAGCATCAGACCCTAATAAAATCCCGTGACCGTCTTCTTGTAAAGCTTTAATGAGTTGTCTGCGTATGTCATTAAACTGTCTCCATTGAGCTTCATTAAAATCAGGATTGTCTGTCGTGTATTGTCCTTTACGCACTTTCCAACTGGCTAGAGTAGAAGCAGGCATGTATTTCATTTCTGGATCTTTCAAAAGATCATCTGCTGTGGCAGGAGCAAACCAACGTTCATACAGACTTTGTGTTGGAACAATCCAAATGTTATGCTTTCGCGAAAGCGTAACCAGTTCGTTTATCTTCGTAACATCGGCTAGTGGTGCAAAGTTATAGCCAAAAAAACCATTGTCTTCTGGTTGCACATTACCTTCGGCGGGAACGAGCCCTTCTATAAAACCATCTACGTGATCAGTCGCAGCGTAGTTACTTTCGATAGCATGGCGAACACCTACATCTACAGGTACGTGTCCTGCAAATGGAATGCCTACTTCATTAGCTGTCATTACTACCTGATCAAATACCTCTCGTTTGATTCCTGGATGGATTTTTAAGAAGTCAAACCCTTCTTTTTGATAAGCGGTTACTTTCTTAATTGCTTCTTCTTTGGTGGTAACAGAGTTCCCATTAAGCGACGGACTGGCGGTATAGATTCGTGGACTTAAGAGATCGCCGCTGGTTGCTCTTTCGCGCAAGCGTATATGTTCAGAATGCCCTAGCATACCGCGTATAGTCGTAATACCATTAGAGAGATATAAGAATAATGTT
>CAKZKZ010000609.1 GCA_937124495.1 uncultured Dokdonia sp.
AGGCACACAGCATTCACACCACACCTCGGAGCCTCTACCAATGAAGCTCAGGAAAATAGCAATCATAATGATGATTGGTTTTGAAATAGAGCTAAACTGGAAGATTAATAAAAAGAAAATTAACCCTAATCCTCCAAAGAATGCACTCATTAGAAATGTCATTTCCTTTTCTTGCTCTTCTATCTGCCCGGTATAAAATACTTTTACATCTTTAGGCATTTTATCGTTAAAAGCATCCATCTCTTGTTTGATGCTATTGACAACGACTCCAGCATCTGTGTATCCTGCTGCAAGGGCAGAGTATACAGTCACCACACGTTTTGAATCACGGTGCTTGATAGCACTAAATGAAGAGGTGTTTTTTGTTGTCGTTACTGCTGAAACAGGAATTTCTTTTATTTGACCACTCGCTTGATCTCTAAAAATAATATTTTGATTAAAGAGCGCCGAGTTATTATAGCGTTGATCTTCCTTAAAGCGTACGTAGATATCATAATCTTCGCCGTCTTTTTTATAGACTCCAGCTTTATCTCCAAAAATAGCGCGACGTAACTGCATTCCTACTTGACCTACTGCTACTCCCAGCTCTCCAGCTTTCTGACGATCTACAATAACTTCAGTACCTGGTTTTCCTCTGTTTACATTAATCTTAAGTTCGTCTACACCAGGAACATTACGGGAGTTGATATAATTACGCATTTTTTCTGCAGCTGCGATAAGCTCTCCATAATCATTACCCTGTAACTCTAAGTTAATAGGATAGCCTTGTGGAGGCCCAGCAGCATCTTTTTCTACCGTAATCACAACACCAGGGTAGATTCCTTTTAAAGCATCTTGTACTTTAAATCGTAATTCTTCGCTATCGGCACCATTACGAAATTTGTATTCTCGCATAGTCGCCGTAATCTTTGAGCGATGTGGCATTTCGGCAGCACTTCCACCATCTGTTTGAGGATTTCCTGCGCCTTCACCTACTTGAGAAACCGATGTTTCAACGAGGGCATTATAATCTTCGCCTTCGAGATATTCTTGGTCATTAAATACCTTGAAAATACGACGTTCTATCTCTTTGGTAATTGCATTGGTTTTCTGAATATCAGTACCCTCTGGATATTCTATGTACGTAATAATCTGGTTGGGTTTGTTATCTGGAAAAAACTCAATAGCGGTACGACCTGCGCCTACAGAGCCTCCAAATGCCATAAAAGTAGCTATCAATAATAAGAATATCCCTGCTACAAATACGATAGGTTTCTTTCCACGCAATGCCCATCCTAAGAAGTTGCGATATTTGTTTTCTAACCAGGTTAAGAAACGACGTTGGAAAATTTCGGCTGCGCGATGTAATACATACTTATATACCCACATTAAAATAATGGTGGTAAGTATTAATGAACCAAAACCTCTGATGCTTCCTCCTAAGAAAAGAATCATAAGCCCAATAGGAAGCATAATGAGAGAAATACGAATTAGAGATTTTCGCGGAAGCGATTTCTCATCTTTTTTCATAAACTGCGAAACCAACATTGAGTTAATAAAAATGGCTACAAATAAGGAGGATCCTAATACAACAGAAAGTGTAATTGGGAAGTAAATCATAAATTGTCCCATAAGTCCTGGCCATAATCCAAGAGGTACAAATGCCGCAACAGTTGTAAGTGTTGAAATGATAATTGGAAACGCAATTTCACCGATTCCTTTTTTGGCAGCTTCTATACGAGACATCCCTTCTTCATCCATGAGTCGGTAAACATTTTCTACCACCACAATCCCATTGTCCACCAGCATTCCTAATCCCATAATCAATGCAAAAAGGATCATAGTATTCATCGTGTACCCCATTAAGTTTAGAATCATAAAACTCATAAACATGGACATAGGGATCGCAAATCCTACAAACAGTGCATTTTTAAACCCTAAGAAAAACATGAGGACCCCTACCACAAGAATAATCCCAAAAATGATATTGTTTACAAGGTCATTTACTTGATTTTCTGTTTTGGCACTTTGGTCATTTGCTGTTGTGATTTTTACATCAGGAGGGAAAACTTCGGTTTCGGCTATTTTAATAATCTCTGTAATTTGCTCAACTGCAGCGATCATATTTTTTCCAGAACGTTTCTTTACATCTAGCATCACGACGCTTTCACTTACGTTCTCATCATTTGCAGATTCTCCTTTTTCAAGGGTAAGATCACGAGCATAGGTCGTTTTATCTTCTTCGGAAAAAGTAACTGTAGCAATATCTCTTAAGTATACCGCTCCGTTTTCAGATTTTACCACAAAGTTTTCTAATTCTTCAGGCGTTTCTATTTCACCAAGAATACGGATATTACGACGTTGTCCACTAGAGATTAGATTTCCAGCAGAGAGCGTCATATTTCCATTGCTGATAGCTCCCAGTACATTTTCAAAATTAACTTTAGCAGCCATCATTTTATAGATATCTACCGCAACTTCTACTTCTCGTTCTTGAGCTCCACGAATGGTAGCTTCTTTTATTTCTTTAAGACTCTCGATTTCATCTTGAAGATATTCTGCATATTCCTTCAGTTTATCAACTGGGTAATCTCCAGAAACATTTACATTTAGAATAGGA
>CAKZKZ010000610.1 GCA_937124495.1 uncultured Dokdonia sp.
TTTAGTCGGTTGTGCTTTTTGAGAGATGCCTGGTAAAGCATCAAATTCTCCTAATACACTAATGACAGGACTTCCAGATCCGTAGGTAGCTACAAAAGCAGTAGGCATTCCTGCCACGCCTCTATCTACTGTAAACCCTTGCTTCTCGGCATAATCTGCTAATATTTTACTGGATTGTGTTTCTTCAAAAGCAGTCTCGGCTAGTGCCCAGATATTATCTGATATATCAATAAGCGCTTGTTCATGCTTTTCTACAGAAGCAATAATAGCTTTTTTGTTTTTGGATAGTTTTTGCGCTGTAGCTCCAAAAGAAATTAGAAGCGCACACACGATAAGGTAAAAGTGTTTCATAGAAGCTTGAGTTAATGGTGGCTTCTAAGATAAGGAAAAGCTAGGATTAATCGGTCAAATCTCTAGTGAGACACCTAACTAAATGTTTTGTAGTGCCATTTTTTAATAATACTCAATATTATAATTTTCTGTAGATCCATCTGATACTATGTTTTCTTCTGCTGTTATTATTTGATTTGCAGTATTATATGTATATGTGAATGTATCTGGTTGCGAATTGTTAAATGATATAGAAGTTAGATTATTAGGAAGATAAGGGAAAACAATATAATATAAGCTAGTGTCAAATGATCCTATCCATAATATAGATATGAATTCCTGTAAATATATAGATTGTAATTGATTGAAAAATGGATTATCGTTGGAGTCGTAAGTGTATTGAATAGTATCAATTAATTCATCTGTAATGCTATCATATCTTTGATTTAAAATCATATTTCCAGTTGTATCATACGTAAAGATTTTATAAAAGTTATCAGCTTCTAATCTAATTACTTTCCCTTCTAAATCTAACTCTAGTATCAATTGAGCTGTACCAAAATCTACAAATGCCTGATTATTTTGATATGTTATCAAAGCATTTCCCGTCTGATCACTAGAAAATGCAATTAATCTTCCTGTAGTATCATATTCATAGGTAACTGTATTATTAAATGTTTCGGATGGAGTAGCCTCAAAAATAGACTTACTTGTAATATCATCATTACTATCATAGATATACGTGATGTTAAGATCTGTATTAGAATCATTACCAGAAGATCTTACCAATAAACCATCTGTATATTCATAACTAATCTTAAAACCATCATCTATAGATCTAATTAGTCCTGAGTTTGAAGAGGAATTATCTTCTTGTTCCATTTCCATTTCCATTTCTTCGGCTTCCATCTCTTCAGATGTCATATCTGTAGTATCATCACTTGATGAGCAAGAGAATATCAAACATAGAGCTAGTAATGTGAAAAAAGGTTTAAACGTTGTCATAGAGATCGTAGATAATATTTTATTAATGTATAGTGTTGGTAGTTAGTATATACATAGTAATAAATGTTACATCGATATGTAAAATATAATCAGCCATTTTATAGAGATTGACTATTGCTTAAGTATCTTTTTGTGAAGCTTTTGACTTTATTCTTACTTTTTAGTAGGTTTTGGTTTTAACCCAGAAACATACCTCAAGCTTTTTTGTAGGTATTCAGATAATTGTTCGGTGTTTTGTAATACATCACTTGGTATTTCAACGTATTCTTTCATTATCCTTCCGTGTTGCTCCATTAAGTGACTATTAAAGTTTTGAATGAAATCTTCTCTATCTTTTTGGGAAAGTCGCAAGCCCATACTTCCTTCTTTGGATAAAAAAGAAAACATATGACCGTTTAGAGAAGTATATGGGGTTGTTTTCCCTTTTCGTTCAATTTCAGGGTGGTTTCGAATGACGTTGTTATAGAGTTCTAATTTGTCTATAGGAATTTCACTTTTTGATTTGCTCATGAGGTCATTTTTCTAATCTATTACTTCAGATATACTGTTACATGCTAACATTTTTTAGTTGTCTCATTTTTAGTTCCGATAGTATCGAGTTCAATAAAATTAAAAGAGTTCCAACAACCACAGAAACATCTGCCATATTAAAAATACCAGTATGTAATTCTCCAAATTCTACATACATAAAATCTGTTACAGAATTATATAAGATTCTATCATATATATTGCCTATCCCTCCTCCAATTATAAATGAGAATGCAATGAGATTTGGCTTAGATACTTTCTCTTTTATGATATATAAGAACATTAAAAGCAGTACTAATAAAGGCAGAATTTGTAAGAATACAATTTTCAATTCTGGGCTTAAATTTTCACCTAAACTCATTGCTGCACCAGTATTTTCTACATTGGTGAGAATGAAATTATCCTCAATAACTTGGATTTTTTCATTTTTAGAGATCTCTTCTCTTGCTTTTTCTTTAGTTATTTGATCACAACTTAGATTAGATACTATTACTACTAGTGAAAAGATTATTTTAATCAGTCTATTTGCTTTCATTGTATTTTTGCTTGTAATATAGATATATAGCTCTAAAATACGTTTTTTTGAAAAGTAAAAAGAATGAATGCAAGAATAGTTTATAGGGTTATACCAACGCCTCTTTATACACTTTCAAACAACGTTCACGAGCCATTTTATGATCGACCATCATAGGAGGATAGGTGAGTTCTTGAAGTTCTGGAACCCACATATTGATGTA
>CAKZKZ010000611.1 GCA_937124495.1 uncultured Dokdonia sp.
AATTATTAGAATTCATAATAAATCTGCATTGAAAGAAATTGAATTAAATAGCGATTATGATATTGGCTTTCATAAATTAAGCTTCATAATTTCGGAAAAATTAATTAATCAATTCAAACAAGGTTTAATTAATGATCACTGGGGTGCTTTGCCTTTATTTAAAGGGCGATCTACTCTAGATTATTCACGTTTGTTTGGATCTAATTTAATAATTACTAATCATCTAATTCAAAAAGAAATTGATGCTGGTCCCATTCTGTTATATTCAAAAATAGATCGGAATAATATAAAAAAATCAATATATTATCAATGAGGTGACCGAAGTGTAAAGTCATTGGCATTGTTATGCAAAAATGAATTCAAAAATATTGATAATGCAAAAGGAAAAATGTTCTTTGAGATGCATCCTTTTCTCAAAAATCATATCAATACATATAATCTTTAATGGAAATTAATATTTCAAATTCATTCATCCTATTAAAATCTTATTGCGAATCCGAAAACTTTAAAGGTTGGGACCCATATGATGGGATGAATTCCAAGGTGTTTCAAGCCCTACCATTAAAACATTGGGATTTAGCTCGATTAGCTTGGATACAAGGCTTTAAAAGAAGTCCAATTAATTTTAGGAAGCTGCTTCTAGTGCCAAAAGAACATAACACTAAAGGCTTAGCTTTATTTCTTTTAGGCTATTGTCGCTTATATAAGTTAGCTGAAAACGGAAATGAAGACTTTGGAACTAAAGACCAGATTTTACAGCGTATTAATGAACTTTCAGAATTACTATTAGGCTTAAGGTCTAAAGGCTATTCGGGGTCAGCTTGGGGTTATAATTTCGATTGGCAAGCGAGACGTTTGTTTTTGTTTAAGAAGTATACTCCAACGGTTGTAGCTACTTGTTTTTGTGTGGAAGCTTTACTAGAGGCTTATGAAATCACTAAAAATGAAACCGTTTTAAAAGAAACGGTAACGGCTGCCGATTTTGTAGTAAAGGATTTATCGAGAACAAAACATGGCAGCGGAATCATTTTTTCATATAGTGTGCTAGATGGTAATAATACCGTGATTAACGCATCGTTATTAGGGGCTAAAATATTAAGCTATTCTTATAAATATACCAAAAACCAAACGCATGCTGATTTAGCAAAACAAGCGGTTATGGCAGCTTGTGATTTGCAAAGTGAAGATGGGTCTTGGATTTATGGTTTATTGCCCGTACAGTCTTGGATCGATAGTTTTCATACGGGGTACAATTTAGATGCTATACAGGCATATCAGAATAATACAGGAGATTTATCGTTTCAAGACAATATAAATAAGGGGTTTGATTACTACATCAAAAACTTTTTTGAAACAGATGGGACGCCTAAATATTATCATAACAAAACCTATCCTATCGATATTCATTGTCCGGCGCAATTATTTGTAACGCTGTCAAAATTAAATCGTTTTTACGAAAACAAGAAACTAGCTGAAAAGGTGATGGATTGGTCTGTTGCTAATATGCAAGACAAGAAAGGGTATTTTTATTACCAGTTAAAAAAGGGCATCAGCTCAAAAATATCATATATGCGCTGGAGCAATGCCTTTATGTTTCATGCCATGAGTTGTTATGTAAAAGAAAATCAAACGAATAGTTAATAAGCTATGGAATCAGCTTTACTAAACGGTGTGCAAACTTTTGCCCCACCTTCAAGAGACGCATTAATGGCTTATGCTATTAAGAATCAAAAAATATTGGTAGCGGTAAATGCTGAAAAAATTTTACACGCCACAACACAGAGTCGCGAACTAATTAATAGAAATCTAGGGTATCCAGATGGTGTAGGGGCTGTTTGGGCTTTGCATAAAAAAGGATTTCAGGATACAGTTAAAATACCAGGTTGCGAGCTGTGGTTAGATTTGGTGAAACGTTATTATAAAACCAAAACCTTTTATTTAGTCGGTGGGCAGCAAGCAGTGATTGAGGAAACAGTAGAGAAACTACAAACCGAGTTTGAAGGCATCAAAATCTTAAATTACAGAAATGGCTATGTCAAGACTGAAGACGAGAAGCAAGCCCTTATTGCCGATATTGTAGCCAAGCAACCCGATGTGGTCTTTGTGGCTATGGGGTCGCCTAAACAAGAACTCTTAATGGAAGAGATACAAACCCAACATAAAGCCACTTACCAAGGCTTAGGTGGTAGTTTTGATGTCTATACCGGCCATGTAGAACGTGCACCACAATGGTGGGTAAATAATCAGTTGGAATGGGCATACCGTTTAATTAAGCAACCCTCACGTATTAAACGACAAATTCACCTACTACGTTTTTTTGTAAATTTACAATTGAATAGGTATTAGATGATTTTTTGTTGAACCCGTCTTTACGAATGCAACGAAGTGAAGCGCGGTAAATAGTTTCATTCACGAGTACAAATAAAAAACAATAAGAGAGCATGAGTAATCTCACAACCGTAACACGAAATCCCCAGTCATTACGAGACTTTTGATAAAAAGTCGTGGTAATCCCATGACCGGAACACGAGAGCCTAAAACCACCCGTCATTACGAAGGAGGTACGACTGTGGTAATCTCATGAGCGGAACACGTCATTG
>CAKZKZ010000612.1 GCA_937124495.1 uncultured Dokdonia sp.
GGAAGTAAATCATGACTATAAAGCATATCTACTGCTAAATCTGTTAAAGTAGCATCAAATGCATCCGCTGGTTCAGTTATTTCAAGACCGAGATAATGAAAAACAAACCACAATAAATCTTGTAATTGAGAGACGACTAAGAAAAAGAGTAAAGTTCCTTTTGGAAATTTTTGATTTGCCACTATGGCTGTAGAAAAGTGTCCTGATAACATAATTGAGATCTTTTTTTAGTATTTTTACTTTAATTTTTAAAGCAAATATACGATTACTTTAAAAATTAAAGTGATTTTTTAAATAGAATATGGAAAAACAATTTAGATCTTCTTGTATTATTGCTTCAGCTCTGGACTTAATTGGAGACAAATGGTCTTTACTAATAATTAGAGATATGCTTCTCTACCAAAAGAAAACATATAAGGAGTTTGCCTCTTCTCACGAAGGGGTTGCAACTAACTTATTGTCTTCTCGATTAAAATTATTAGAGGAGATCGAATTGATTTCAAAACGGAAATTGGATGGGAATAAAAAAGAAAATATTTACCTCCTTACTGATAAAGGAATAGAATTGACCCCATTAATAATGGAAATTGTGATATGGAGTGATAGGTTTGTAAGAGATTATAATCCACAAATGAACCCGCATGACAGAAATCTTGATAAGAAATTAATGATTGAAAACACTCAAGATAAATACAGTTCTTTTAGAGATCAGATTTTGGCTTAGGACTGCGGACTTCTGGTAAATTAAATACAATGATTTGTTATACGGTGCTGCAGCCAGTATTCTATTTTTTCACCACCTATTGAATCAATTTTATCATAGTATTAAATGATTAATCTATGATGGTCTCGATTATTCCTCCAAACAATTGATAGATCGTATTTGAGTGAAATTTCTTAAATTTTGTTCAGATAGTAAACTTAAGTTTAATGGATTTACTTCTTTAGGTTGCTTCTTAAAAGGTCCAGAATTAGTCGAATCCCTGTGTTATTTCATATCCTTCCCTTTTCCTGTATATGCTATTTGATAGTGTGACAAGTCAAGAATTGTGTATCCTGACTTGTCACACTAAGTTTAAAATTTGATGCCTAAGTAAATGTTTGGCTCAAGAAGAAAGTAGTTTCTCCATTTATTATCCAACTGCTTAAATCCATCAGGAGCATTGTTATCAAACATCCAGTGCTGAGAATGAAGCTGTGGTTCTATGAAAAATCGTTTTTTCTTACCAATTGAGATATGGTAGCCAAGATGATACGAATTATAGAGTTTAAAATCATTACCGATTTTTTTACCATCTAGATCCATATAGGTTTGAAATTGCGGTAGAACTTCAACAGTTGCAAATAGCCCTTTCCATAGCATACGTTGGTATGTTATACCTATTCCTGTTTCTCGAACATGTCCTGGGTAGAATTCAGTTTCAGTCTCTAACTTATCCAAAATACCATCCCACCATGTAATTCCCATTGGTTGAAACAATCGCCAGGTGGCAAGCTTTATTCCTATAATGTTCTTATTATCTAGGTTGTGTTTTATATGAAACTCTATGTGTTGTGTACTTTGTCGATCGTCCCAGGAATCCCCGATAGGATCTGTTAGAATAAAATAAGGTAAACTTACCCTGTACTTATAGGCTACTTCAGTTGTAGTATCCACTCGAGATTTAGTCTGAGCAAAAGCACTAACTGTGCAAAAAAATAATAGAATTGAAAATAGATTTTTCATAATAATAATAATTTTAAAAAAATTCCGATTGCTACAAAGCACTTCCCCTTATCGTTAGTTTATTTTGTGATGGAGAAAAGAAATCATTATCCAATGATTATTTGCGTTGCTTTATCGAATTGATGATGCAAAGGTGAAGTAATAAGAAGGATGAATCGTCCTGAAATGAAATTGCGGACTTTATAGTGAGATTTAGGACTTATGTGAATAAGACTTAAATTTGATTAGACCTCAACCAAGCTTTCGGTGTCATCCCTTCGGTTTTTTTAAAGAAAGCATTGAATACCGATTTAGAATTAAAGCCGCTTTCATAAGCAATCGCTAAAAGGGTAAGGTGGCTATTGGCAGGATTTAGGACATTCTCTTTGAAGTACTCCAAACGAAAACTATTGATGAATTCATTGTAGTTTTGGCCAATTCGTTCATTCAGCAACCAAGAAAGCTTGTTGCTGCTAATATTCACATTTTCGGCTAGCTCGCGCAAAGATAAAGATGGGTTTTGAAACCACTTTTCTTCCTCCATCCCTTTTCTAAATTTTTCTAAAACCATGTCAATTTCGGCAACTGAAATTAAAGCTTTGACAGGGGTGATTCGTATTTGTTTTTCAGGATCAAGTGGTAATAGTTCTATAGAGAAAGTGGCTTGCAGTAAATCCTGGAACTTCTGATACTGGTGTAAAGGTTTAAGCAACGGAATATTCATAAAGTTTATGACTTGACCGGTGCACATCCTGATGTTCTCTTCCAAAAAGTCCAATGCCATTTCGTGTTTGCCCAAATGGACCAATAAAAAGAGTTGCCAGGGTAAAAGCGTTGCTCCAAAATCTTCTTTTACCATTAAGCTAACCTTGCTCATATCAATATCGATCTTATCCTCTGGATTGACCAACTGGTACAATACTCTACATTCTTCTGGTCTCTCGGCAAAATGATTTTGATCTAAGAAGTCATTTAGCTTTTCATAATCCTTCAAAATAATTAAGCAAAGTTGTTTTAATGCTATGGAATGTGTGAAATCTGGATTGATGCTCAAGGAGGTCTCTATACATTCTAAAGCTTTCGTGTAGTCCTTGTTTAAATAATGAATATTTGCCTTGGTAAAATAATGATTTGGAGATAAAGGGTTTATTTTTAAAATATTATCGGCATGCCAAAGCGCTTTTTCAAAATAACCTACTGCAGTATACAATTCGCATAAACCTTCTTCTGCTTCTGTATAGGATGGATTAAGTTCTATTGCTTTTTGAAAATATTTATGCCCATTGATAAAATCCCATTGCCCCCAAAAGGACAACGTAGCTTTACTAAAAAAACCTATACAGGATTGTTTGTCCAGATTAAAACCTTTGCTGAGATTCTCTTCTGACAACTGTAATGCGTATTTATTATTTCCCCAGGATCCGTGCATGGCATAACCATATGCCAAACCAAAGTAAGGCAATGCAAAGGAAGTATCTTTTGCTACACATTGTTCATAAAGCCCAATTGCGTTTGCTATTCCTTCTCCATCCCACATTAAATGATGGTAGCGCCCTTTAAGATAAAGGTTGTAGGCATCCATATTTTGAGTTGGCTCTTCAATTAGATGTTCCTGAATATTGAGGTGACCAAAATTTTCCCTAATCTGGTCAGCTATGTGTAAACTTATTTCATCTTGTAGTGCAAATATGTCTTCCAATTCCCGATCGAAATTCTTTGACCAAAAGTGAGTACCGTCGCTAGTACTGATTAGCTGCACTGTAATGCGAACTCTATTTTTGGCTTTCCGGACACTCCCCTCTAAAATAGTACTTACCCCTAACTGATCACCAATGGTTCGTACATCTATATTTTTATTCTTAAATGCAAAGGAGGATGTACGGGCAATTACTTTCAAGCCTTTCACAGTTGTTAAGGCGTTGATTATTTCTTCAGTAATCCCATCACTGAAGTATTCGTTCTCAGGGTCGGCACTCATATTCACAAAAGGGAGAACCGCAATGGACTTATTGGATGATGATATAGGTATTTGTTTACTCATTTTCTACAATACTTTATCAAGGCTCCTAAGAACTGACATTTCAATGATTTTTCTTTTAATGGCTACAACGTTTGAGTAAAAATAAGCATTTATGCTGTCGGCGCGAAGCGCTGATATTTATTTTGTGTTGTATGTCGTTTTATATTCTTACTCCAATAACGCACACATCATCAATCTGCTCCAAACTACCCTTCCAATTTTCGAAAGCTTGTTCTAGTCTAGTTTTCTGTTCTTCCATAGATTTATCTTGCACAGAAAGCAAAAGTTTTCTGAGGTTAGATGGCTTGAACTTTTTGCCTTTTTCGCCTCCAAATTGATCTACATAACCATCTGAGAAAAGGTAAATTGAATCGCCCTCTTGAAGGTTTAAGTGATGTGTAGTAAACGGCACTGGATTAGAATACATGCCAATTGGTTGTTTGTTGGCTTTGGTTTCTATTATTTCTCCGTTTCTAATGAGCCAAAGTGGATTATTGGCGCCAGCATACGCTAACTTATTCCCTTGTAAAGAACAAAGGGCGATATCCATGCCATCTTTTACTTCCTCCCCACTTTTTGCCAAAGCACTTATTACTATTTCTCTGGTTCTATCGAGTAGCATTCCAGGCTCACGAATCCCCTCCTCAAGCAAAGCTTTATTTAACGCATTGTTACATACGACACTGACCATAGCTCCTGGTACACCATGCCCTGTGCAGTCTGCTGCTGCAAAGTAAGTAATATCCTCTATTTGTTCCAACCAGAAAAAATCTCCAGCGACCACATCCTTAGGAAGATACAATACAAATCCATTTTTAAGTGCAGTTTTCATAGCGGAAAGAGATGGCATAATAGCTTCTTGAATTCGCTTGGCATAGTTGATACTATCCGATATTTCCTTATGGTGTTCTTCTAGCAGTAAGTGCGTTTTTTCGAGTTCAACTTTTTGATTTTCAACAGCGAATTTTTGTTCCTCAATAATAATCTTTTGTTTGCTTGTTGTTCTGAACCGATTAAACATAAACACTCCAAAAAGTGCAACCAAACCAAGACCAACATAGAGGTAGATTTTCTGTTGCTTTTGAGCTCTCGTTTCAGCTTTATTTGCAGCAATTTCGGCATCTTTAATCTTGTTTTCTGCAACCGCTTTAACAGAATCTGCAGTAGCTTGTTTTTCATATTCGTATTTGTACTCTTGTCGTATAATTGCTTTTTGATTGGTTTCAGAGACCAGACTATCTCTCGTAGAAATGTATAATTCATGCATGAAAAGCGCTTTTTTATAACGCCCCAAAGCTTTGTTATTCTCCCATAAACTTCTGTAGGCATCTCTAGTTAAAGACACTGCACCCATTTCCTGTGCAATTGAAAGTGATCGTGAAGCGTAATCTAAAGCTTTGGTATAGTCGCCTTGTTCTTCATAGATCAAGCTAATGCAATTCAATGAATTAGCGATTCCACTTTTGTCCCCAATTTGCTCTTGTATTTTCAAGCTTTGGATATAGTATTCCATAGCTAAAGAATAACTCTCTTGATCGAAATAGGTATTTCCTATACATAGTAAAGTATTAGCGATTCCTGGTTCGTTACCAATTTCCTCTTTTATTTTTAGGCTTTGAGAATAGAAGTCCACAGCCCTATCATATTCACCC
>CAKZKZ010000613.1 GCA_937124495.1 uncultured Dokdonia sp.
TGAATCAACGAATATTTCCATACACCCGCTCAACCCCACTGAAGGACATTCACCCCCCGACTACCGAGTCATAGCCTTACCAGATCCACATTCGCCCTTGCCCCTCTCCTGACATCCCATCATCAAAGCCGAGGCCATTGCAGCCGATAGATACTCCTCCCAAATACTGGGATGCGGATGCGTTAAAGAAATAAACAACGTCATGATTCGACCAAGAGTCAGAGGCTCCCTGCCCTCTACAAAAGCCAAATCTCCTTTACCTGCGCTCGGGTTTGGGCTAAAGAAAGAACCGCTAGGTAGTTTAATATCCGTCTTATCAGCAAAAGTCTCTTCCAATTTCTTTTCTATGAAATTGATGTCCTGTAGTATTGATTTCTGACTAGATCCAATTAAAACAATGCTGTATGTTGCTTTGATTTTTGTTGCTTTGTCAAAACAAGCTTGCGCTATAAACCCTAAATCATCAAGAAGGATGTCTTTGCTAAGTATACTTAGGTTTTCTATAAGTTCTTTTTGAGTATTTCCTTTTAAAACAAACAAATGCTTTTGTAAGAAGTTATCAATTTGATGATGTTTAGGTTGTGTATATTCTGAAAGTTTTACACGAGAGTGTAGGCTCAAATTTACCATTGCCTGTCTCGGGTGTTTCGTCTCATTAATCCAAGGTCTCGATTGATTAGGGAAGTAATAATTACTATTTTTCAGGGCATCATTTTTTACCGTTTTCCAATTTGGAATACCAGGAATAAATTGATGATATACACATAGCGCTGTTTTAATAATAGAAGCTAATCCAGAAGCTGCAAACGTATGTCCGATATTCGTTTTTACAGATCCTAATGCAATTTTGCTAGTAGGGGTGTTTGCTACTAATTGTTCTTGTTCTAATTGATCTTCCTGCTTAAATCCAGAGGCGACTAATTCTTGTAATGCGATATTATTATCTATGGTTACATCTCCAATAGCATCAATCTTTGCATATACGGTGTCTTTTTCTGAGATAGTTTCATTTGCTTTTAAAACAATAGCTGATGCTCCTTCTCCGATTAACCATCCATAATCATCTACATTAAAAGACAAACTTGGTTGCTGGTTTTGATTTACAGTATCCACTAGATTACGTAAAAGTATTGCTTCCATGCTTGCAGAAAATTCTACGGCACCTACAACAACAGCATCTACTTCTCCTAAAGACAGCATGTTTTGTGCAACTTCTAAAGCTCTTGTTGTTCCGTTATTTCCATTGGTAATTGTAAATGAAGGTCCGTTAAAATCCCATAACGCAGAAATACGACTCGACATAATATTCCCCACAAAACTAGTATGCTGACTTGGTGTTTGTACGTTTCCTATCTGGTATAGTATATTACGACACTCCGCTAAAAGTGTATTTTTTTGTTTTTCTTCTAACACAATTCCTGCGCTATCCAACGCCTTGTCTAATTGCCATTGACTATCCCAACGTGCTAAGTAATGGTGTATAGCAAGCTCAGGGTTCATTGCAATTAGAACAGCTACGTTTTCTCCTCTTTTTAAGTTAGATTTCTGAATAGCTTGATCTGCAACTTTTAAAATTAAAGCCTGTTGAGGCTCCATCGTACTAATTTCGTTGGGTTGAATTTTATAGCGCATTAAATCCATATCAAACTCCTCTATAAAGTTTCCTTTAATCGAATTTTGAGTATCTAATCCAAAACTGGCGAGTAGTTCTTTATTGTTTTCAAACCCCTTCCATCGGGTAGATGGCATCTTAGAAAAATGCTGTTTCCCTTTAAAAATGGATTGATAAAAAGTATCAAGGTCATCACAGTCTCCAAAGTGAACTTCCATACTCGTGATGGCCATTTCTTTTAAGGAGATATCAGTATGCTCATTATTTTCTTCCTTTTGATGGCTTTCTACAACGAGGTGTGCATTGGTCCCTCCAAATCCAAAAGAATTTACTGCGGCTTGTTTATTAGTTGTTTCCCATTTTAAAGGCTCTTCTATAATTTGTTCTTGCGTAAACCATCCATTTTCAGACTGGATGGCTGTATCCATATTGATGCCTGGAGGAATGCTATTATGCTCCATAGAAAGTAACACTTTCATTAAGCTTGGCATTCCTGCCGCTGTGAGCATATGTCCCATATTTGATTTTACAGAACCTAAACGCACTTTGTCTGGATTGTCTCCAAAGAAAGTTTCTAATGAATTAATTTCTGTAACATCTCCCAAAGGAGTACCCGTTGCATGGCATTCTATATAAGACGTTTTTTCTTTAGAAATAGTTCCATTATAGGCTCTTTCGTAAGCTAATGTTTGACCCTTAGGATTAGGGCTTAGCAAAAACTTACCCGCGCCATCGTTAGATAAACCAATTCCTGAAATAACTCCGATGATAGTATCTCCATCACTTTCTGCATCTGATAAGCGTTTTAAAAGAATCATTCCAGCACCTTCAGACGATACTAATCCAGCTGAGTCTTTATCTAGTGGTGAGTATTTATTATCGTGCGCTGCATAGGCATGAAAAATAGAAAACCCCATATGGATAAACAACTGATCTGAAGAACAAACGGCTCCCGCTAGCATCATATCTGCTTTGCCAGTTAACAATTCGTCACACGCCATCTTTATCGCATACAATGAAGAAGCACAAGCTGCATCGAGATCAAAATTTGTTCCTTTTAAACCAATGATTTTTTTAACCAATTCTGACACATCTCCTTCTATAGGATTGTTTTTTGGAATCTCATATGTTGTTGCTGGAATTTCAAAATCATCTTCTTTTAAAAGGGTTTTAATTCCTTTTTCAAGTGTTTTTGTATACACAGGAGCAAGAATCTTATGAGAGGATTTTGTAGGGAATGATAAATTCCCAAAAATGACGCCACAAGTATCTAAGGCTTGGGTATTATTCCAATAGCCTCCGTGTATTAAGGCATCCTTAGTAACCTGTAAACCCCATTGGTACATTTGGTCTAAATCACTTAAATCTTCAGAACCAAAATCTGCACTATTAAAGGTATAATCACGTATATATCCGCCTCGTAGGGAGTAGCAGCTATCTATTGTTCCTTTATCCTTTTTATAAAAGAGTTCTGGATCTGCTCCAAAATCATCTTTTGTTGCCATACCGGTCAAGTCTTTTTTATCCATCAGGTTATTCCAAAACTCTTGTAGTGTTTTAGACCCTGGAAAAAGGGAAGACATTCCGATAATTGCTATTTTTTCTTTCATTCTTTATAACTGCTTGAGGCGATTATTGCTCTAGATTCATTAGCCTACTATTACCAAACTAATTCTTGTGACACGGTTAATCCTGCGCCTTCTGTAAATAAAATCACATGCTCATTTTCATCATACACAGTGCAGTCTGCAATCATTTTCGTTTCTGTATTTTCTTTAATTTTTATGTGTACATAATAACTTTCATTAGCAGAAATTTCTCCATAAACGGTTCCTTTAGAAGTCTGTAATGGTAAGCTATTGGCGCCATTATGAAATTTCTGCACCCAAACGACCATCCCTTGATATTGTATATCTAAGAAGAACGCATTTAAACTCGTGCTAGGAAACTGACCTTGATCTTCATAAGAAACTGCTGGAGCTTTGCACTTTAATAAAACTTGTTCCTCATCCATCGCTACTACCTCTTCAATGCCTTGATAAAAAGCGCCGTGAAACAAAGAGCCATCCCTATAAAAAGTAGCTCCATCTATCTTGTTTTCTTTTAATTTTGGTGTTTGAAATTTGGGCGCATCAGTACGCTTTCGCGAAAGCGTAACCGTAGATCTATAATGATGTAAAGGTAGTTTTGCTCCTTTACTATAAACACTTACTTCACATACGATACTGTCTGTCGTTTTCATTTTTTCTTCCACTTTCGTGAAATAAGCCTCTTTTTCAGTACCATCGAAAACAATTCCCTTAAAGAGTTTCACCTCTTCTATGCTAGCCAGTTTATAATCTGGAAATAGTTTTACACAAGAATCTGCCATCCAAGCCGTGGCATTCACCATAGGTAAAACAGGGCTTCCTTGAATTACATGGTGTTGTAAGAATGCATTCTCTTTAAGATTCAAATTCCGTTGAATCGTATGCGTCTTTAGATCTCCAGAAATATCTGAAATACCTGCAGGCAATGTACCTCCAATAATCACTTGAGGTTGGTTGTGATATGCTCCATTCAATTCTTGAACAAAACGAGCTGCGCCTCCAGGATGATTCACTAAAGAAACTCCAGCTTCTTCAAACATTTTTTGGAGTTCTGGACTCACCATGCCACCTTCCCAAGCTCCCCAATTAATTGCTGTCACCTTTGTGTTTGGATGGTTTGTACTAAATAAATGTGCCGCAGTACTTAAAATTTCGTTTGCCATCGCATAATCCGATTGCCCTACATTTCCATAAAAACCAGCCACCGACGAGAACATAATGAGATGTTTCAATTCATTTATATTCACCATTTTTAGAAGGTTTAATAAACCGTCTAATTTCACGGAAGTGACATCATCAAAAATTTGTTCTGTTTTATCTTGAATAAGCTTATCTGCTAATCGACCAGCACCGTGAATGATTCCTGTGATTTTCCCCCATTGCTTTTCAATCTTTAGCAATTCAGGTTTGATCGTTAAGTTTGTAACATCACCAGCTACATACATAGCATCTCCTCCAGCGGCTTTGATCGTCGCAATGGTTTCTTCTATTTCCTTTTTGGCAACATATTTCTTAAACAGACTGTTCCGGCTTTTGATCGAAACTTTTTCACCAGTTGCTTTCCTCTCCTGCATGTTCGCGTTTTTAGGG
>CAKZKZ010000614.1 GCA_937124495.1 uncultured Dokdonia sp.
AAAAGCCCCCTCACCAATAGTAATTACTGAATTGGGTACGATAATATTGGTTAATTGATTGCCTCTAAAAGTATTGTCTCCAATAACTGTTAGATTTTCTGAAATAGTCAAACTAGAAAAGTTATTCTGTTCAAAAGCACCATTTCCTATGGATGTAACGCTATTTGGAATGATCAGGCTCACTCCTATTTGGTTTAAGCGAAATGCTCTAAACCCAATAGTTCTGAGGTTTGCTGGTAGTGTAAGCGCACTAATTTGATTACTTTGAAAAGCAAAATTTCCTATGCTTCGTATTGTAGGAGGTAAGACCACACTAGTAAGACTCTTATCTTCAAAAGCATTATTTCGAATACCAACAACTGTAAAAGGTACTTCTTGTAGAGTTACTGTTTCTGGAATTACTAAATTAGCAGGTATGCTGCTGCCACCTACTGCATTGAGTTCGTTTGGCGCAAGAGCAGTAATTCGAAAGGAAAGCCCGTTAACATTAAAAGTACGGCCAACTTCAAGCGGAGTTTCACCATTCACATTTTGAAATCCTGTCCAATTTGCTGCTATGTATACACTTTCTATACCGTTTGGAACTATCAAATCTATAGTGCTTCTATCTCCAAATGAATTGGCCTCGATTGTAGCTGGTGTAGTGCCTAAAGCTTCAATTTGAGTAAGAGTGTCTGCGTTAAAGGCATTAGCGCCTATTTTTGTTAAGCTTTCCGGCAAAATAATAGATGTAATAGTTGTACTTTCAAAAGCACCATTAGCTACATCTACAAGCGTAAAATTTTGATTTTCAAAAGTTACAGTTCCTGACAATATCAAATTATCTGGTATAGAGGTACCTCCTGTAACTTCTACTTCAAGAGGAGTAAAGGATATAATTCTGTACAAAAGACCATTCACTTCAAAATTAATAGATGTGCCATTTACACTTTGAAAGCCAGCCCAACCTGCATTTATATAGGTATCTTCCAAGCCGTTTGGAACTACTATACCCTTGCTGGTTCTATCTCCAAATGAATTTTCTACAATCGTCGCAGGGGTTGACCCTAAAGCTTCTATTTGAGTGAGGGTAGTCGTGTTAAATGCATTTGCTCCTATTGTTATAAGACTTGCAGGTAATATAATAGATGTGATGTTTGTGTTTGCAAAAGCACTGTTTCCTATGTTTAAAATATTGTTTCCAAGAATTACTGTTGTAATATCTGTATTTAGAAATGCACTGTTTTCAATGACTGTTACATCAAAAGCTGTATTGGTAATAGGGTCTACTACTGTTTCAGGAATTGTAATACTTTGCGCGGTGGTTATTCTACTTAAAACGCTCACTGTATTAGGGTTGTTACTAGACACTTCGTATTCCAAATCACCTACAGAAAATGTACTGCCAACTAATACATTGCCATTAGTCGTTCTAAAACCAGTCCAATTTGCTGCTATGTAGGTATCTTCCAAACCTGTAGGAATCGTCAAATCTACATTGCTACGTGTTCCAAATGAGCTATTGCTAATGCTTGCTGGTGCAGTACCTAAAGCAATAATCTCGTTTAAACCTCCGTCAAAGAAGGCTTCTGACGATATACTGGTTACGCTTGCAGGAAGTGTAATGCTCAATAAACCATTATTGTCTCTAAATGCTCTAAAACTAATCGTTGTAATGGTATTGGGTAATACAACACCGTTGATACCCTGGTTTCTGTAGGCAGAATTTCCTATGGTGGTTACCGTATACATAGTACCATCTGCATCGGTTGCTGTACTTGGTATTATAAGAGGTGAACTGTTTTCGTTCCCACCAGTAACTTCCACCTCATTAGGATTTGTAGACAGTACGTTAAAATTGAATCCGTTATCTGTAAAGATTTGGGCAAATGATGTGGACATACTAAAAAGTATACAAAGTAGTGTGGCGATTTTCGTTTTCATCTTAATAGAGTATTTAATCAAGTACTATCCTGTAGGAATTGTTTTGTTGCATTTTATGTCACAAAACCTAGCCTATAGCTATTGAAATTCTTCAACTCAAAAGTACCAAGAGTGGTGATTGATCGGCTAGAAATGAGGGCCTCAAATGAGTCTCGTTTTACATAAAATACTGAAATTCAAATGTATAAATCAAACTATTTTACATAGACACAAAGATGAATGTGAAAAATAGACTTTGAAGCGGAAAGCGCTTTCGTGATTTTAAGGTGATATTTATTAAATGGATGAGAAAATGAATATTTATGAAGACAAAAGGGTCAGACTCTCTCTATAATTTTTATAAGTGGAGTAAACAACTCTTACTACGCATTTAAGCATATTGCTCAATATGTGCAATAATATCAGTGCTCGGATCGATGTCTAATTTTTTACGAA
The DNA here is from genome assembly GCA_937124495.1 of uncultured Dokdonia sp. Classification (GTDB taxonomy): domain Bacteria; phylum Bacteroidota; class Bacteroidia; order Flavobacteriales; family Flavobacteriaceae; genus Dokdonia. The sequence continues at coordinate 2,359 of CAKZKZ010000614.1, forward strand.
TACGGTATCTTTTAGACTTCACAGAAGAAAGGGTTGTATTCAATACTTTGGTCATCTCATTGGTTGTTAAACCAAGTTTTATTAGATACAATAGTTCTTTCTCTTTGGAATTAAATTCAGGGAACTTTTGGTCTAAAAGAATTTTAAATTCCATGGCTACTTCATCTACATAGGATTGTAAACCTATGGTATCTTTTTGTGTTGTTTTTTCAGATAATAAAGAAGCTGATAAGGAGCGTAATGCCACTTTACGCTCTTTTTCATCTTGGTACATGATTATTTCCTTAATATCATCTAAAGTTTTATTCAGTACTTCTTCTGTTATAGAATTTTCTATCACTACTTTCTTAAGTTCGTTTTCGCGATTCGCTAAAGCAAGATCTGATTTTATTTTTTCCATTTCGGTGAGTGCTACCTCTTTTTTAGCTAGTGCAATTTTTTGTTTTTTTCCTTTAATAATAAAATAAATAAAAACTAATGCGAGTAAGAATACTACAAAGAGCAGTATGAAGTAGATACGTTTTTTTGAAGACTCTGACTCTAGAGCCAACGCAGTCACCTCCTTTTCTTTCTCAAACTCATAGTTGAGTTCTAATTCAGTAAAGCGTTTTACTTCTTCAATGTTATTTAAAGAATCTGAGTAAATTTTATACTTTTGATGGGCTAAAAATGCGTCTTCAAATCGTTTTGATTGCGCACTCATATAATATTTCCATCTGTAATTATCTACTAATCTACTTTTATCATTTTGCTTTTTAGAATAAAAAATAGCACTATCTATAGCCTCTAAACCCTCATCATACTCTTGTAATGCTGAATAGGAGCTTGCTAAATTATTATAAATGGAGCTTATATTTAAATGATTTTTAGGGTCAATAATTTTGAGATTTTCCTTTTGAATTTCTATTGCTTTTTCATGTTTATTTTCATAAATATAGGAAGTTCCAATATTTGCATTAGCTCTTACAATACCCAACGTAGAAGGGTTCACAGTTTTGGCTTGCGTAAAGAAATAACGTGCAGAGTCTAGTTTTCTGTAACTATTATAAATATGACCTAGTTTTGTATAAGAATAGGCAAGATCTTTAGGATTCCCTTTTATTTCTTGTAAGGCAATTGCTTTTCTAAAATACTTTTCTGCATGTAAGGTATCATCCTTTCTTTGATATATAATACCTCTTCCCCTATATGCTTTCCCTAAGCCAATCGTATCTTTTATTTCTAGGCAGAAATCTATAGTTTGTTGCTGGTACTTTAAAGCCTCGACTAGATCTCCTCTAACGATACCACAATTGGCAAGACTTTGTAAAATTTCAACTTTTAATTTTTGAAACCGAAAATTCTTGTAAGGTGCAGCATCTGCTATTTTTTTTGCATCTAAGATGGTGTTACAGCCTAGATCAATATTGGATCTATACACCTCATCAGATAACTTAAGCAGTAGTCGTACTTTAACAGAATCTACTGTAGCCGTTTTAATTTGAGCTTTAAATGCGTTTATTATGCTATCTTGAGCTTGTAAGGAAGTAAAACTAACTAAAAAACAAAGTAGTAAAAGTAAGGAGTAGGGCCTCAAAATGATCTATTTAATATGAGCAGTAAAGATACTTATTTGAGCCCCTTAAAACATATATAAATAATAATTGAGGCTCATTTGAGTCCCTCATGTGTATGGGGAATTTTACTAATCTACTGACTAACAAGAAAAACCAATTATCAAGATTAGAGACGATTGGTTCTATAAAGTATAGCTATTGCATAGCACCAGGATTACGCATTCAAGGAACATAGTGACGCAGAAGTTTATGCTGAGCTTACCGAAGTACGAAATCTAACTCGTGAGATTCACGAACGCAGTGAGAACGTAGCGATAAATCGAGCTTGCGAGACCTGCCGGCAGGCAGGTTCACGATCATCGGAAAAGCGAAGCGTTAAAGCCTACATAACCAACTCATTTTTAAATCAAACTGTTGCTCCATCCCCTTAAAGGAAAAAATGAATTTAAAGGGAGCTCTCTATATATTCAACAATATCTATATGTGAATCTATGTTTAGCTTTTTACGTATGCGGTATCGTATAGACTTTACAGCAGAAATAGAGGTATTCAATAGTTTACTAATTTCATTTGTAGTAAGACCTACTTTGATAAGGCATAAAAGTTCTTTCTCTTTGGAGTTAAAATATTCAAAATTCTGGTCTAGATGTATTTTAAAATCTATATGTACAGTATTTAGATACGATTGTAAACTCAAGGTTGAGTTATGAACGTCCTTTTCTGAAAGTAAGGATGCAGATAGCGATCGCAATGCCACTTTACGTTCTTTTTCATCTTGGTACATGATTATTTCCTTAATATCATCTAAGGTTTTATTTAACACTTCTTCTGTAATAGAATTTTCTATCACTACTTTCTTAAGTTCATTTTCGCGATTCGCTAAAGC
>CAKZKZ010000615.1 GCA_937124495.1 uncultured Dokdonia sp.
CACTTGTTGAGCCTCAAAAAGAAGCACCACATCAACGGGCACTTCAGAAAAAACTAGCTGAAGAGGTAACGGTAACTGTACATGGAGAAGAAGCATTAGAAAATGCCATAAAAGCATCAAATATCCTTTTTGGAAAATCTACAGGAGATGATTTAAAAACCCTAGATGAAGCTACCTTTCTAGATATTTTTGAAGGAGTGCCTCAAGCAGAAGTTCATGCGTCTGATATAGATAGTGGTCTTGATATTGTAGGAGCGCTTGCAGAAAAAACGGGATTCTTAAAATCTAATGGAGAAGCAAGACGTGCACTTAAAGAAAACTCTATTTCTGTAAATAAAGAAAAAGTGAAAGATGACTTTAAAATAACAACAGCACATTTGATTAGCGATACATTTATATTACTTCAAAGAGGAAAGAAGAATTACTTTATTATCAAAGTGATTTAGTAAAATAGATCGAAAAAGATAATATAAGTTACAAAAGCGAATCCCCCCATTAGAAAATTTCTAATGGGGGGATTCTGATATATAGGGGTGAAATTAACCTTTGTATTTAACTTTATTCCAATTAGTGTCAGCTTTTGGACGTAACGTGGTAGGACCTTCAGCCTTCCATTTCTTAAACGTATTTGTTCCCCAAGAATTATAAAACATGTATAATTTTCCATCACGTATTTCAAACGTTTCAGGATCTGCATCTACTTTTTTTCCATTTGTGGCAAGTGCATATGCACAATAACCACCATATTCAGGAACATACTTAGAAGGGTTTACTGTAAACTTGTCTAGGTTTGCTTGTGAAGCAAATTTGAATTTAGCCCCGTCATGAGTTGTTGTGTAGCTTTTACTACCTTCTACAGCTTTGTTGTTAAAATATTCTGTAACATCATATCCTTCGGCAACATATCCGCTGTCTAGGTAATAATCAATTTGTTGTGCCTGTGAGGATATACTAATAAGTACTGTTACGATTACTATAGCTAACTTTTTCATGAGAGTGTCTTTCAATTTGTTGATTTTTAATTTATAAAGACTCTGTCGAGGGTATTTGAATAGTCTTACAAAAAATTGTCAATTTTTCTTAAAAACATTTTTATTGACTAATTTTAATCTTGATTAGTGAGATGAATATTGTCAAATACACACAAAACGAAAACCCTAGTGGCAAGATGCGCACTAGGGTTTTCTAACTAACTAACCAATCAATTATGAATATCGTCTATTTGTTATATTTTACTTTACTCCAAGCAGCATCTGCTTGTCCTTTTAATTTTTCAGGGCCTTCTTCTTGCCACTTTTCTAGTGTATTTGTTCCCCAGGAATTATAAAAGAGATATAATTTTCCATCTCTTATTTCATACGTCTCAGGATCGACACTTACTTTTTTCCCTTTATCTGCTACTGCATAAGCACAATAACCACCATATTGAGGAACAAAATTTGTCGGGTTTGCTTTGAATTTGTCAAGATTAGCTTGACTTACAAATTTGAATTTAACTCCGTCGTATTCTGTTGTAAATTTAGTATTGCCTTCTAAGGCTTTACCGTTAAAATACTCAGTAACATCATACCCTTCGGCAACGTATCCTTTTTTAAGGTAATAATCTGTTTGTTGTCCAAAAGTTTGAAAACTTACAAAGGCGATTACGAGTATTAAAAATTGTTTCATTGTTTTTATTTTACAAGTGTTAGGTCGTCAAAAATGAAGAACATTACATTTTTAACATAATTATAATATTTTAGTGCTTTTTAAAGGACCATTAGATTACACCCTCGGATATCGGAATTATCAAATCTGCCTATAATAGAGAAGCTTCCGTCTGGGTATATACTACCGAGATCTTGCGTAGCGATAAAAGAACAAGAATTTATATTTGCAAGGTCTATCACATTAAGTCCTCCTGCTTTTTGGTGTGGTAGTATGGTCAAAGGATCTTCAGGGTCTCTTGTTAATACCTTCATCCATGGAGGTGTTGTGAAAATTCCTTTTCCTTTTGAGTATGCTTGAGATAATAATTCTGTCATACCATATTCACTATGTATTTTAGAAACCCCAAATCCTTCTGAAAGGGTGGCATGTAGTTCTTCTCTAATCATCTCTTTCCTTTTTCCTTTCATACCCCCAGTTTCCATGATAATAGTATTCTTTAAAGAGAAACGATTGCTTTCTATGAGATCTAATAAAGCAAAGCTTACACCTATGAGGAGTATTTTTTTGCCTAAGGTGTCGAGGTTTTTTAATTTTTCGCTTAAAGCGAAATAATCATGTAGATAAAACCCGCTGTCTTCATGTGTGCTCTCTTTAATAAGGTGATCAACCATATAGACTAATGAAGAGCCTTCTCGTTCAAGATAGGATGGGAGTAATGCTAGAATAACATATTCTTCTATAGCTCCATACGATTGTGTAAACCCTTTCTGGAAACTGCTTTCATATAGAGAAAGGTCTTTTACATAATGTTTGCTAGTGATGCTTCCTGTAGTTCCACTACTGGTAAAGATGGCTTCTGTTTCTTTTTGTGAAGCAATGACTTCGTGAGATTTAAAAAAAGAGATAGGTAAAAAAGGAATCTCTTCTATGGTTTTAATATCACTTGGGTGTTTGTAAAGAAGATCACAAAAAGAACGATATACTGTATTATGTTCAAATTGGTAACGAAATACTTCAAGGGCTTTTTGCTCAAATTCCTGAGAGTTTTGTATGGCAAAAATATCTTGGTATTCCATCTGTCTAATTTAAGGCAAAGGTATTAATCCCTATCTACATAAAACAAAAGGAGTCTTTAAAAAGCGTTCTTTTTGTAATGGGGTTATTTATAGTAAGGTGTAAAAATGAAAAATGTAGTAAAGAGGATTGTTTTTGCTTTCGCGAAAGCGTAAATATTTAACCCATTCTTAATATAGATAATACATAGGTAACCTTAGGAATAAATTACTTTAGTG
>CAKZKZ010000616.1 GCA_937124495.1 uncultured Dokdonia sp.
GAATAGTTATTAATACGATTAATTTTTTCATCTAATACTGTTTTTAAGTGATAGATCTGCTGATCTTTCTGATCAATGATTCCTTGCAAGTTTTCTGCCTGTACTTTTAAATCCTGAACTTTCACATCCAACTCAGAATTTTCAGTAAATAGTTCTTGATTTTCTTGTTCTAAAAGAGAAGGGATTACGTTTGTGGTTTGTAGCGTGCTATTTGAAAACAAATAGGTACTAACTACTACAATCACTAAGATAATTCCCGTAGGTAGTTTCCAATTATTCTTCACTGTAGTCATCATAGCTTGTATGCTCTATTGGGTTTAATTTTAATACGGCAAAGAGTCTCTCTACCACAAGCTTATGAAAGACCATTGCAAAGACAAATGATTGAAAGAGACATTCTATTTTAGAAATATCATATCCGCGTAATAGATACACTAAAATGCCGTAGCCAATCCCAATAAATAATACCCTGTATCGGGTACGTATTTTAACCTTGGTCATCTTGTAAAACCACGTTGTTATTTTTGTTTGATTCACTAAATGTGAGATTAAAATAAATGTGATGATATAACCCCAATCTAGGCCTAATAAATAGTCAAATAAATATTCTATACTGGTCATCGTTTTTCCTCTTTTATTTTATTAATATGTTTTTTATCTCGCTTACTTCTGATCTAATAGCGGTCAGCTCCTTATTTGGAAATACCTCCTTGAGTAGTTTCGCTATCACAATAAGACTGATTCCAGAAATAAGAAGGGTAAAAACTATTTTAGTAGCGGTTTGATTGGTAATGGTAAGAGTCACTTCTGTTTTAATTCCATCTTTATCAATAAGCGCATCTAATATTCCTTTATTTGTTTTTTTGGTATCAGACATTATCTTCTTCTTTTCTTTTTGTGAATGAGTTTATTAAATAATCCTTTATCGACTTGTTCTACTTTTAAGAGCGTTTGCACTCTATCGGCTAAATTCTGATCATAGAGATCGGTTACCTCTCCGCCCCAACCATGACGTTTTAAAAGGTATTTCTGTAATTCAAATACGCGGGCTCCTTTGCTTCCCAATTGAAGAGGAAAATCATCATTTGTCCTAGCAAGCTTTGGTGTGATTTTTCCTAGAGTATCTGAGGGGTTTACTTTAACTACCTCGGTTTCTATTTCTTCTACCTCAGGCGATACTATCTCTGATACAGTTTGTTCTGGTAGGATAACCTCCTTAGTAACCACTTTAGTTTGGTCTATATCTTGTGTCGGCTTTTTCACTGGTTCACTTTTAAAGGCTACCTCCATTTGAACGACAGGTTTTGACGGTCTTTGAGGGTTTGATTCTTCAGAAGTCAATTTTGAGCTAGTAGGCTTTCTTTGACATAAGGCTGAGACTGCTCCAATTAATAATCCGCTCCCTATAATGATTGCGCCACTGATTCCTATTTCTTTTACTGTAATTTTCATGTTCCTAAGAGTTTTAAAGTGTTTTTCATTGAGAGAATATCTGACTTAGTAAAGCTTGTTTTGCCTAATCGCTTCTGAGCGCCTCTAGCAGTTAACTTTCCATAGATACCATCGACACCATCGCGTTTTGATCCACTACGCCCTAACGGCTCATTATAGTATTTTAGATAGCGTTGCAGAATCTTTACATCTGGATGTCTACTGCCTCTTTTGATGTAAAAAGAAGATGAAGTTGAATTTGAACTCGAAGTTGAAGAAGCGTTAGTACTTGGGTTAGGTCTAAAAGGAGGTGTAGTAAATATACTAGCATCCATACTATCATTGTCGCTACCATTGGGATCATTAGTAGAGGCATTCTGCCCCTTCTTCTTCTTGAAGTAATACCAAGTAAAACCTCCTATGGCTAATACCAGAATAACACTGCCTACCACTAAGAGTTCCTTTGAAGAGTTTGAAGTCTCGTCTATTGTTTTTATTTGCTGTTTCATACGATTAAGATTGATAATTAGGAAGTTTTCGTACTGGATTTGTCACGAGAGTCTGCATTTCTTTTACGTTTAAAAAACTATCAAGATGTTGCCATAAATCTGTTTTATACACATCATAGAAAGCACGAGAAACACTACATACTTGCGACTTGTCTCTAAGGATTTTTCCAAAGACATTGCCGACCGCTTTTTCATCATCATTAAAAGTTCCTTTTGCCTGTTTTAATCTTTTAGCCAGTGCAATGGCTTTTACTCTTGGTAACTGTTTAATTGTTCTAGGGGCTACCCATGCTTTTACATCATCGATGTATCCATAGTTAAATGGTTTGTTCCAATTAGGCTCTTCTTTTACGGTAGCTTTTTGTGTGACTGATTGTGGGGTATTATCTCTTGGAAATATGCCATTAGCACTAGCTATTGATCCTTGGGATATGACTTTCTTTTTTTTAGAAAGTATCAGATATAGTCCTATACCAGAAACCGCTAAAACACTGCCTCCAATCATCCACCATGTTGTTTTTGATAATTTCATCTGTATTATTTTTTATAAAGTTCTATAAGGAGGGAGCTTTGCTACAATCCCCATAATGATTTTTACTTCAGAAGTGCTTAAACGATCCTTTAGCACATCAATTAGATTATTTCCATATTCCTCTTGATAGGCATTAGCAAGCTGTGAGACTTGCACTTTATCTTTAAGACCTCTAAAAATGCCGTATATTTTCTCCTCATCATCATTGAGATACCAAGGGGTGAGCGCACTATTGATTTGATTGGCATATCCAGTAGCCGTTTGCTTTTTAAGGGTAATTACTGTTTGGGATACGTTTTGTAATACGCGCGCTTTATAGTGCAGATCAAATGCTTTAGCGCTATCTAATCCGCCACCGATATCGGTTAACACCCCTGAAATAGCTTTTACTAATTGGGCATATCTAGCATCCCTTTTCTTTGCTCTGACACTTATATATCCTACAGTGAACACTAAAAGCCCTAATGCACTCCCAATGCCTATTTTATGTGTTTTAGTGAGCCTCATTTGCTTAGTAATTTACTGGCTCTTCCAACGGGAGTGAGCATTTTTAAATCATCTATATCGGTGCTATCCACTGTCTTTTTACCAATGACTAGGATTCCAATTAAAAGAGCTATCAAAATCACTGGAACACCAATGGCTACTACTTTGGTCAGATTCTTTCCAAGTCCAAAGAAATTACTTTGAATTTGCGCAAGATCCGATACGGTGCGTGTGGCGATATTTGAAACATCAAGTCCCTGTTTACTCATCCATGTATTGAATACAGGACGGGTAGTACAACTCACTGCACCATTACTTTTCCAAGTAATAAGCCATAGGGTTTTGGCATGATCATGTCCTACTGATTTTTTCAGCGCATCGAAGTAGCCGATCCATAAATCGCAAGGATCATCCTTTTCAGGGATCACAAAAGAATAATTATCAACGGTTAACGCTTTAGACATTTGTTATGGATATAAGTAATTAAATAGTTCGTACTCGAACTGGTTTTCGATATTGATTTTTTTCTGAAATAGCATTTAACTTAAGCCATTGTCGTACATCAAAAGCAGGATTTTTAGATTCATCAATAGCGGTAGGATCATCAAATCCTAGTACAATGATGTTAGGAAAACGTAAGATGTAAAAGTTAATTAAGATCTCCATCGCTTGTTTTTGAGCTTCGGTGCGGGTGTCTTTCCAAAAGGCTTCTTTAAGGGTACGTCCACCGACATATCCAATATGCTTTACGAGTCCTAGAATAGGGTGTTTTCCCCCAGAAATACCCCATAAATCTACATCGGTAGGGCTGTTTTCATTGACTAAAGTTTCAAGAGTTCCGTCTTGCAGAATGAGATAATCAAATCCTGGTCTATTAAATCCTAAACCGCCACGGGAAATAGGAGTTGTGTGATGTTTGTTCACATCATACCTGCTTAAATCTTTCGCCTCTGAGGTATTGGTAGAGTGTATAACCAAATAATTAGGTGTTTTCATTTTCTCTAAGTTTTTT
>CAKZKZ010000617.1 GCA_937124495.1 uncultured Dokdonia sp.
GTCAATTATTTTGGCGTGACTAACTGGATGCGCACATTAAAAAGTATTCCGCCATGGTGGGCGTCTTTTAAAGATGCATTATATGATGAGATGGGAGATCCGCATACGGCAGATTCTATTCGATTGAAACAGATATCTCCCCTATTCCATACAGACAAAGTGACAAAACCATTACTTGTATTACAAGGGGCACAAGATCCTAGAGTCTTACAAGTAGAAAGTGATGAGATTGTAGAAGGTGTACGTAAAAATGGCGTGCCTGTAGAATATGTTCTTTTTGAGGATGAAGGTCATGGGTTTGTCAAAAAAGAAAACCAAATAGAAGCATCTAAAAAAGTAATGGCGTTTTTAGATCAATATCTAAAAGGAGATACCAGTAAACTAGAAAAAACTGATCTTTAGCACTAAAGTCAGGTTTTAACAATCCCTATAAACATCTAGTTATTTATGAGGAAAAAGTTCTTACTACTTATTCTATTTTTAATAAGTATCAGTTATAGTAATGCTCAAGAAGAAGCTACAATTACGTTACATGATGGAACCATTGTAGAAGGTTTTGCTAAAATTAGAGGTACTTACAAAATTAAATTCTGGGAGACTCTTGAGAGTACACCTAATGATGATTATAATGAGTGGAATGTCAAAGAAATGCAATTATATGATCCAAGAAAAGAAACTTATGATATCTATGAATATAAAAAAAATATATTCAATGGAGGGATAGTACTTTTAAAGCAATATATCACTGGAAATGTATCTATCTATTATGTAGTTTCAAGAGGAACAGCATACGATTCAAATGGGTTTTCAGGTAATTTTTATGATCGAGTAAATGTATACTATATTTCTAAAAGCTCTAATAATAATAATGTCGCTCTTATGCGGAAACATAATCCTAAGAAAAAAAGTTTCGCGAGAGCGTACGCAACATATATAGGAGATTGTCCAATGATATTAGAAAAATTAAAAAACAAAGAATTTGATAATTGGGAAGACGTTTTTAAGCAATACAATGCCAACTGCTCTAATTAAAATATAAATTATAATACATGAAAAAAATAGGCTTAGCATTCATTTTATTAGCAATCACAACAAGTACGCTACAAGCACAAAATAATGGAGAAGGTGATCTTGGTGCTTGGTATATGTTATTTACCACCAATCAAGTTTCTGAAAAATTAAGTATACATGGTGAAATCCAATATCGTAACTATGAATTTGCCGATAATTTTAATCAGTTACTACTTCGTACGGGATTAAACTATCATATTTCTGATAAAGCCATGGCGACTTTTGGCTATGGGTATATCACTACCGATCCTACCTTTGAAAATCCTGATGGGGAAGAAAATACCACAGAGCATCGTATTTATCAACAATTTGTGCTTCGTAATTCTTTAGGGAAATTCAAGTTCTCACATAGGTATCGTTTAGAACAACGTTTTATTGATAATCCCCTTTCGGGAAATGATACGCAGCATCGTGCCCGTTATTTTTTAAGGGTGACGTATCCGCTTAATGACAAATGGTTCCTCACCGCGTATGACGAAATATTCATTAATCTACAGAACGATTTCTTCGGACAAAATCGTTTGTTTGGTGCTGTAGGCTATAATTTCTCTAAAAACCTAAGCACGCAAGTAGGTTACCTGAAAAATGACTTTAGCGTAGATACCTTTGATCGTTTTCAAATAGGATTCTTTGTAAAAACAGATTTACGTAAAAAGAAGGAGCCTGTGGATTAAGGATTGGAGATTTAAAATCACTTAGTAGTTTTATTAAGTGATTTCTGATAAAGAAAATTTATAAAATGGATGTTTTAAAAAAGTATGGATTAACATTTTATAAGAGTAACATAGGTAGTTTTAATATTAAAATGACACCTATTAATGATACATTAGAACTAAGACTAGTTCATGCTTTAGAAGATTTTCATTTTGATATTGAAGAAATCCTTCAAAATGCAGTCTTATATAAAAAAGTATTAGCTGAAAATCCTATGGAACATAATCAAAAAGGGGTGATTTCTGATGAAGAATACTATAAATATTGGGGAGTTATTAATGAAATAGAACATAATGGTTGTAATACTTATAGCGTAAGTTTATATAAAGACACAGCATATATTTCTTATTATCACGATCCAAATCATAATAATGATCTTAAGATTCCATTGGATGATTGGATTGAAATTTTAAAAGAGTGTATACAATTTAGAAATACTACCTATTAAACTAAAAATATATTACGAAACCTAGTATCTAATTAATAACCATTATCCTATAAAAATAGAATCCCGATTTGGAAATTAGTAGATGCTAGAAGTCTTTTTAATATTTGTGATTTGTGATTTGTGATTTGTGATTTGTGAAATTTAAAAAATAAAATAACCTACTATTTTAAAAACGTATCGAAGCTACCAGATACTATAAAAACACCTAGATGATATAAATAATGAGTCATACTACCTTCAACAAAATTCACTTATTTAAAGAAAAAAAAGAGGTTCATTGCGCTGTGGATTCTACGATTCTAAACGCAACACTAGCAGCACATATAAATCATACGCATGCATGTGGAGGGCAAGGAAATTGTTCTACATGTCGAGTGAGTGTTATGGAAGGCATAGAGAACTGTTATCCAAAAAATGAACGAGAACAACGCATTGCCAAAAAGTTAAATTTTCCAGAAGAAATCAGATTGGCCTGCCAAACAAAACTAAAAGGTGATGTCTTGATCCGAAGAATGGTCTCAGATAAACTGGATATGGATCTTATTTCAGAGCAGTTTTCTGAAGACTCAGAAATAGCACTAGGTCGACAACAAGAGTTAACTATCGTGTTTATCGATATTATGAACTACACCTCTTTTGCCGAAAAATTCCCTCCTTACGATATTGTACATGTACTCAATCGGTATTATCAATTAATGAATGTAATTATTCAAGAACATAAGGGGATTATTAGTGATGTAGCTGGTGACGGAATCCTAGCTGTATTTGGAATAGATGACAATACCAACAATTCTGTTTTGGACGCCATTCATGCTATTGAAGGCATGAATAAAAAATTAGAAAGCTTTAATGAATATTTAGAAGAGAACTTTAATACTCATTTTGGAATAAGAGCAGGTGTTCATTATGGAAGTGTGATTGTAGGTCCTTTTGATACGGGAGCCATGAAAAAACTAGCCATCATAGGTGATAACGTAAATTATGCAAGTCGTATTGAGTCTGCAAATAAAGAGTTTAACACCAACCTCTTACTTTCGCGAGAAGCGTACCAAAAAATTGAAGAAACATATCCAAAACACAATACTTTTGAAACCACTTTAAAAGGAAAAACTGGACA
>CAKZKZ010000618.1 GCA_937124495.1 uncultured Dokdonia sp.
AATGCCTTGTGGTGCCTGTAGACAAGTGATAGCTGAGTTTTCAACACCATCAACTATAATTATTGTTGATGGTGTTGGAGAGTTTAAAATTAACGATCTATTGCCTCAGGCATTTGAGATTCAGCCTGATCAATAGCAGGCTCGACAAATGCTCTGAACAAAACAACTACCAATAAAAGAAGCGTATCTGCCAAAATGACAAAATACCACTGATTCAGAACTGTTAGATCAATATGCAAAAAAGCAAATACAAGAACCACCAAAAATAAGGCTGTATATTTAGCATTTACAAGCCTATTTTTAATACCTTCCTCTTCCTTTGAAAAACTAATATCCCAAATAAAGTAAAAGAAAAATATAGATGCTAATACTACGAGTTCAGGCTTAGCACTGATATTTGAAATTGTGTCAATACTCATTATTAATGAAAAATACAAACCAAGTATTAGTAAATCAATAAACAATAAAAAGTGTGCTCTACAAAAAACGCCATCAATTTCAGGTCTGTCGGGGCGGGAAAAAGTACCTGTCCAGCCAATCCAACTAGTAGTAACTACAACAACACACAATATCAAATGAGAAAGGATAGCAAACATCTCTATCTTAAATGTTCCGCTTAGAATAGGAGATATAAAACCTTTGTAGCCTTCCGAAGCACATGTCGTTATAACTAGGGCAAACAGCATCGAAATAAACGCATTTCGTAAATCTAACTTAACTTCAGTATCCGTACTCACATCTATACTCCTAGTATTTTTATAATATCTGTTAGCTTTTTAACTATATAGTCAGAAACAGCACTCTCATCATGCTCATTTTCTTTCCAATTATGATTGTCATAGTGGATAGTCTTAAACCCTGCCTCTTTGGCAGGAATAATATCTGATTTTAAGCTATCACCGACAACCCAACTATCTTCTACAGAAATACAGTTCTCAACTGAAAACTGTAAAAAAACGTCGCGATTCTTTTGTTCAACAACTTGAACCTGATCAATTTCAGCCAAAAGGTGAAAGTGTTCCAGCCGTCGCTCTTGAACCCATTTTTCACCGGCAGTAATAATACCTATTTTAAAATTTTTCTTTAATAATGGTAATAACTCTTCTAAGCCTGACGTTAATGTCGCTGGACTTTCAAATACATCCAATGCAAGTTTTCTGCAGTGAATAATGCACCTATCATCATACCCAACGAATCTTATTACTGTATCTTCAAAAGAACGAGCAAACCTGCAGGCAGAATAACCATAGGTTGTAATAAGTTGCTTATCTCTGCAGCGCTGATACTTTTCTATCTCTAGTGAAGAGTGCCCTTGTTTAGAAATATACTCAACTAATTCATTTCGAGCATCATCATATAAGTACTCTATATCCCAAAGCGTATTATCGGCATCAAAAATAACCCAAGCGTCCATACTCACTATTTTTCCATTTCCACTACACCTTCAGACCATTCCTCATTAAATGATTCTGGTGATGCCTCAATTTTTTTAGAAAAATCACCTAGCCCATACTTTCCCCACAACGCTGGAACAGCAACAGTTAGACTGATGTCAATATTCTGCCCCCTAACGTCTGACTCTTTTCTATGTGTGCCAGACCCTGTGCCATTAATACGAATTTCAAGACCTTTATCAAACACATCAACAGATTTACTGTACAACTCGATCTCTTCAATTAAAGTATCTGTATCTGCTATTGCAGCGGCAACTTCGTCTTCGTTAATTAAACTGTATACATCACTCTCAATCTGCTCAAATATAGCCTCTGCAATCGTTTCTTCATCACCCAATAAATAAGGTAGTTGATCAAACATCAAAATAAGATGATCCATCACATGATCTACATTACAGACATCTTCATCAACAATATCCTCCGAAAGAATTTCAACTATACGCCCACTTAAATATTCCGAGTCCAAAAAGACATATTTTAGTTTCTTCAAGCCTTCATTATGGAAGGATTTATCGTCAAGCATCGCATCATAATTTTTATATCCAAAAACAGCAGCTATAATTTCAGTGAGACTTTTATGAGTAAGGGCGATCCCATCATCTGCCAAGTTTTCTGATAGTAGACGTACAAAGTTCAGACTAGAAAGATAAGCATTTGCCTGCCACATAGAATTACTGAGAGCTATGCCAACTTCAATCCTCTTCTTTTCATGTTCCGACTTAATTCTTTGAACCTCTTCTTCTTTTATTGCCTTTTGCTTATTAGCCTCAGCAGCTTCTTTATCTGCCTTTGCTTTTTCAGCCTCATCATTTAATTTTCCAGTTTCAATCTCTTTCTGCTTAATTTCCTGTTCAACTAGTTTAGATAGAAATTCTTTACTTGGATCACTTAGAAGCTTTTGCTTATTTAACTCTCGCTGATTTTCTGCTTGAGCTATTTCTAACTCAACAGCTGCTCCATGCTTACCAATTTGTAAAGGCTGCAATTTTTTTGACAACCATATTGAAATTCGTGGCATTAAAAACACATAAAATAGGGATGCGAATAGTGGTACAGCATAAATAGTTAGACTTCCAAAGAACGCTTCCCACGTATCAAGTGATACTGTTAATGCTTTGACACATTCCGTTATACGAACATCAATTACTTTATTACCGAAAAACAGCAATAAAAACTGGTTCCAGTTCCATAATATAAAACTAGCAATAAACGAACCTATCAACGGATCATTAAGCTTTTCTTTAGCGTTGCCCTGTACAGCCGAAACAATACCTTCAATAAATTTCATCTAATTAATAACTTCCATGTAACCTAATAATACTCTTTGATATACGCATAAGCCTGATCAAACAAAACCTGGTCCTTATGAAGCTTATATTTCAGTAAAGCCTTACGTAATGACTTCTGCACCTCACGTTCACCTCCTGTCGTTGTTTGCCAGCCTGGGAAGCGGACTACACGAACAATTGCATCAATGTCAGTAACTATACGCTCTACAACAGCAGGGGTTTGGTCGTCTTTTAACTCTAAAAACAATTCAGTTAAAGCCGCTTTAGGTGATTTCTCTTGAACTTCAGCTTGCAGCTCTTTTTCAGCTTGTAGCGTTTCTTTGGCTATTTTGCATAGCTCTTTAACGAAATCGATAGACGCAATTAAGCCCTTTTCTGCTTTATCTCTTAAAGCCTCTAATCGTTCACTTAAAGATTTAAAAGCTGGTAGATCACCGGCTTTTTTAAATCGTTCAATCAGTGCTTTTTCTAATTGCTTGGTTTGTTTGGTATTAGGATTATTGAATATATCTTCAATAACGTCAGCATCCATAATAAATTCATCAAGATTGTGTACTTCACCTACGTGGATATTGTCGTGTATCAATTGTGTTGTTTGAGCACCTAGCGTCAACCAGAGTAGCTTGCCAATATTGTCAGAAGCTGGTTTAACCGATTCATACACTTGCGCTAGCCATTTATAGTCTTGGTTGTATGGGTCTAAAATATTATCGGGTGACAATGACTCCCACAGTTTTGCTAAGTACTTAAAGTCATTTGCAAACTCATCTTTCTTTTTGTCATCATTAATTGCGTCTTGGGCAGCTTCTAACCCTTCAAATCCTTCCAGGGTTCTATCTACCCCAGCAAAGTGCGCCAAGGCATCCTGCATCGCTTGAGGTAGTTTCTCTCGTAGTTCAGATAAGTCTGTTATTACCTGCTGCACACTTTCTTCATCAAACTCTAAGGCTTTAGCGGCATCATCGAATACACCAAAATAATCAACAATGCAGCCAAAGGTTTTATTAGGATATAAGCGGTTAGTACGGCAGATTGCTTGTAATAAAGTATGATCTTTAATGGACTTGTCTAAGTACATCGTTTGTAAAATCGGCGCATCAAAACCAGTAAGAAGCTTTGCCGTAACAATAATAAATTTAAGCTCTGATTTAGCGTCATTAAACTCATCAACAATCTTTTCTTGTTGGCTTTTATCCACGCCCCACTTCTGCTTAAACTCGTAGTCATCATTGGCAGTGGTTGATATAACTACTTTGCTAGCGGCTTCTGGAAAGTGTTCATCTAGCGCCTCTTTGTACTGCACACAAGCATGGCGATCTGGCGTTACTATCATGGCTTTAAAGCCATGAGGCTCAACCTTCTCCATATAGTGGATGGCAATATCTTCTACAATTTTTTTAACCCGCTCAGGCGCTTTTAAGAAGGCAGCCATCTTTGCAGATTTTTGGTTAAGCGCATCGGCTTCTTCATCTGTTAGCGCGGCGCTTTCTTTAAAGTCTTTAAAGGCTTTATCGAGTGCTTCTTTGTCTACATGAACATCTACCAAACGTGGTTCAAAATGCAGTGGTACGGTGGCTTCATCACGAATAGAGTCATGGAAGGTATAACGGCTCATATAGCCGCCTTTATCTTCTT